>CAVJQK010000201.1:0-3018 GCA_963651795.1 Erysipelotrichaceae bacterium
ACAAAAAACTTCGCGGGAGCGATAAGCTTATGTCTCGCGAAGTTTTTTTTGATGGGAATTTTCAATTTTATAATTTCGGGGTTTCCGTGCGGACGTCACGAATGACGGCGAGTTGTTTCCCCAAATCTTTATATTTTGTTTCCTCATATTCGGCGTAGATAATTTCTTCGCCCGTGCCCGCTTCGGCGAGAATATTTCCTTCGGGATCGACGAAGAGGGAGTGACCGCCCAGGCGGATGCCGTGATAGGTGCCGGCCATATTGACGGCGCAGAGATAAATACCGTTTTCAATGGCGCGGGCGCGGGCGAGAATTTCCCATTTTTCGATGTGAAGGAGTGGCCAGGATGCGGGGATCAGGACGAGTGTCGTGCCGCTTTTGGCCATGTGACGAAAATATTTCGGAAAATACAATTCATAACAAATCGCGGCGCCCGTTTTGATGCCGCCGATATCCGCGGACATGGAAACGTCGCCCGCCGTCATGAGGCTTCCTTCCAAATAGCGGCGGAAAAGTTTCCGTTTCGAATACGATCCGATGATGTCGCCTTCTTTTGAGAAGAGGAGCAGCGTATTTCGAATGCCGCTCTCCGTTTTGAGAGGAAGGGTGCCGGCGGCCAGCGTCACGCCGTGATGGCGCGCAAAGCCGGAGAGTTTCTCGATGAGTCCGTCCGAAAGGGAAACGGCTTCGGTATCCAAATGATGAAAATCGCAGCCGATGGTCCAAAGTTCGGGGAGCATGAGAAAATCGGCCGAATGTGCGGCGCGCTCCATCAAAGGAAATGTTTTCGCAATATTTTTTTCGGCACCGCCTTCCGCGGCATCCGTTTGTATCATGGCCATGCGCATAATGGGTTACCTCGCTTTTTGTTTCATTATAACACGGTGCCGGAGACGGTGCGTGAGCGGAAATTTCCGTCGCAATTTTTTATCGACAAAGTCCGCCGTATTTCGTATAATAAGAGAATATCGTGAGAAAGTATACATTGTTATTTTGGAGGATGACCATGAAGGGGAATGAAATCCGTGAAAAATATCTTTCGTTTTTTGAAACGAAGGGCCATTTGAGACTTCCGAGTTATTCTTTGGTGCCGCAAAACGATCCGAGTCTGCTTTTGATCGGGGCGGGGATGGCGCCTTTGAAACCGTATTTCACCGGGAAGGTGGAGCCGCCGCGTCATCGCGTGACGACGGCGCAGAAATGTATCCGCACCGGCGATATCGAAAATGTCGGCCGTACGGCGCGTCATCATACTTTTTTCGAAATGCTCGGAAATTTTTCTTTCGGTGATTATTTCAAAAAAGAAGCCATCACGTGGGCTTGGGAATTTTTGACGGAAGTGTTGGAGCTCGAAAAAGAACGTCTCTATGTGACGATTTATCCGGATGATAATGAAGCGCATGATTACTGGCATTCTCTCATCGGGGTGCCGGAGGATCACATTTATCCTCTGACGGATAATTTCTGGGAAATCGGCGAAGGTCCGTGCGGCCCGGATTCGGAAATTTTCTACGATCAGGGCGAGGAATTCGGGACGGATCCGGAAAATCAGATGGGGGGAGACGGGGATCGTTTCCTGGAAATCTGGAATCTGGTCTTCACGCAGTTCGACCGCCAGAAGGACGGCTCGTATTTGCCGCTTGAGAAGAAAAATATCGATACGGGCGCCGGCTTGGAGCGTCTTTCGGCGGTGCTGCAGCATACGAAAAATAATTTCGAATCGGATTTGTTCTTCCCGATTATCGAGCGTGCGGCGGGTCTTTCGCATAAAGCGTACGGCGCGTCGGCGGCTTCCGATGTATCACTCAAAGTCATTTCCGATCACTCGCGCGCGATTGCCAATCTCATTTCCGATGGGGTGCTTCCGTCGAATGAAGGTCGCGGCTATGTATTGCGCCGTCTGCTTCGCCGCGCGGTGCGTCACGGGAAACTTCTCGGTATCGAAGGGCCTTTTATCGGGCAGATGATCGATGAAGTGGTGGATATGATGAAACCGGCGTATCCTGAGCTCTTGGAGAAACAGGATTTCATTAAGAAAATCGCCGGCACGGAAGAAGCGCGTTTCCAGCAGACGCTGAATGCGGGGACGGATCTTCTTTCCGAAATGATTGAAGACAATAAGAAGAAACAGCTTTCCGTGCTCTCCGGTGCGGATGTGTTTAAGCTTTACGATACCTACGGTTTCCCGTGGGAACTTACGCAGGAAATCGCGGCCGAGGCGGGTCTTACCGTCGATGAGGCGGGCTTTGAAGCTTCGATGGCCGAGCAGAAGGAACGCGCTCGGAATGCACGCGCCAAAGTTTCCATGCATGTGGCAACGCCCGATACGACAAAATTGGATGCGGCGTCGCTTATGACGGAAGATGCGGACGGGATGACGGAAATTTTGCTTCTCGGTAAAGAAGGAAAAGAAACGGATACGGCGGCGGACGGCGATTCCGTCACGGTCGTTTTGAAAAACAATCCGTTCCACGCGGAAGGCGGCGGCCAAATCGGTGATACGGGTAGGCTTGTGGCGCCTTCCGGTGTGATTACGGTGGAAAATACGAGAAAACTTCCCGACGGGATTACGTATCTCATCGGTACGGTGACGGAAGGGACGGTTTCCGAAGGAGAAAAAGCGGAAGCTATCGTCGACCGCGAACGCAGAGAGAGCATTGCGCGGAATCATACGGGGACGCATATGCTCCAGGCGGCTTTGAAAAAAGTGTTGGGTGATACGGTCAATCAGGCGGGTTCTTTGGTACTTCCCGACCGGCTTCGTTTCGATTTCACGTATCCCGAAGCACTGACGGCGGCTCAGCTTGCCGAAACGGAAGCCATCGTAAATCGCGAAATCGTAAAAGGAAAATCTCTCGACATTTGCGAAATGCCGATTGATGAAGCGAAGAAACTGGGCGCCATGGCGCTTTTCGGTGAAAAATACGGAGATATCGTCCGCGTCGTGACGATCCCGGAATACAGCCGCGAACTTTGCGGCGGGACGCATGTGAAGAATACGGGAGAAATCGGACTTTTC
>CAVJQK010000202.1:0-3004 GCA_963651795.1 Erysipelotrichaceae bacterium
GATTGATGAGCATGACGACGTTGAACCAGATGGGATCGAAGCCGAGGCTCACGATGAGCGGGAAGAGAATCGGCAGCGTAATGAAAATGATGGAAATGGATTCCAGAATGCAGCCGAGGAAGAGGAGCAGAATATTGATCGCGATGAAAATCGCCCATTTTCCGAGGTCGAGCCCGGCGACGTAGGCCGTCAAGGCCTGCGGCGCATCGAGAATCGTGAGAACGAAACCGAAGAGCGCGGCGCCGATCATAATGGCGTAAATCATGCAGCTCGTTTTCACCGTGTCATTCAAAATGCCGGGCATGTCTTTGATGCCGAGCGTTTTATACACGAAGAAGGTAATGAAAAGGCTGTAGAGCACGCCGATGCCGGCCGCTTCCGTCGGGGTGAAGGCGCCGGTGTAAATGCCGCCGACGACGAGTATCGGAAGAAACAGTCCCCAAATCGACGAACGAAGCGCGGAAAGTCGCTCGCTCCACGGGGCGGCCGTTTCCGGCTCGAAATCGCGGGAGTAGAAAACGACGACACCGATAAAAAGGAACATCATGAGGATGCCCGGCACGACGCCGCTCATGAAGAGTTTCCCGACGGATTCATCGGTGATGGCGCCGTAGAGAATCATCGGAATGGAGGGCGGAATCAAAATGCCGAGTGTCCCGCCGGCGGCCACCGTCCCCAGGACGAGGCGGCGATCGTAGCCGCGGGAGAGCATTTCCGGAATGGCAATGGAGCCGATGGTGACAGCGCAGGCAACGGACGAGCCGGTAATCGCGGCGAAAATGGCGCACGCAATAACGGTCGCGACGCCGAGGCCGCCCGGCAGATGACGCAGCCATTTATTCGCGAGCTCGAAGAGATCGTTTCCGACTTTTCCGACGAGAAGAATTTGACTCATGAGGACGTACATCGGAATGGCCGCGAGGACGAAATCATCGAGGGATTTGTAGCCGATGATGGGAAGCTGCGCCATGGCGCCGTCGCCGCCGAGGTAAATCGTGATCCCGGCAATCCCGGAAAGCCCGAGCGCAAAGGCGACGGGAAGCCCGGAGAAAAGGAGTATCAAAAGGAGTATCGTAAAGGCGACGATCATTTTGTTTCCTCCTTTCCGAGCTCATGTGAGAAACATTTTTCCGTATCGTGCAAAATTGTCCCGATGACTTGGAGCGCGAGGATGAGCATTCCGATAGGCATGGAAACTTGGGGAATCCAGAGCGGCGTCCCCAGCGTCGTCGGTGCGCAATTGTCATATTCGAGAGACATTATGGTCATGCCCCAGGATTCGGTGACGAAAAGGTAACAAAAGTAGAGTACAAAGAGGGACGTCGCGGCTTCGAGCGCGCATTGCGTTTTCGGCGAAAGATGCGAGGTCACGATGTCGACGCGGATGTGTTTTTTTCCGGCCCAGGTGACGCCCATGCCGAGGAAACCGGAGATGACGATGCAGTAGGTGGAAATTTCCGTCACCCATTCGGTCGGGGAGTGGAAGATGCCGCGCGCCACGATTTCGTAGACAATCATGAAGCACACCGCCATGACGAGCCCGCCCGCCACGACGCCGGCGCACCAAGTCAGCGCGTTGACAATTTTGTCATAAATAAAGAGAAATTTTTTCATCCGCGTTCACCTTCTTTGGATTGGTCGAAACATAGAGCTGAAAAACTGAGTGCAACATTTGTGCTGAAGCCGGGAGCCGGGAGCCGGGAGCTAGGAGCTAGGAGCTAGGAGCTTTAATAGGTACGCCTGCGGCGGGCATTTTTTTAATCGGCGCTTCGCGCCTCGCCGCCTTCGGCGGCATAAAACAGGATTCGTCGCCGCAGGCGACACCTATATTTCCTATGCACTATGCACTATGCACTTTGCACTTTGCACTTTGCACTTTGCACTTTGCACTTAGTTTTTCACACAGATATCAAGCAGCTTCTTCCCGAGCTCCCCATTTTCTTTGATGTACGTATCCCAGACGGGTTTTGTCGCTTCGCGCCAGGCGGCGAGGTCGCTTTCCGGCACGACGTAGACGTCCATACCGGCGGCTTTCAAATCTTCCAGCGCTTTCAAATCTTCCGCTTTCGCATTGGCGCGAATGGCGGCCTGAACTTCTTTCGATGCCTCATCGAGCGCTTTCTTCTGCGACGCATCGAGTTTATCGTAGGATTTCTTATTGATGGCGACGATGAATTCCGGGGACGCGTGATTCGTGACTGTCAAATATTTATGCACTTCGTACATTTTGCGATCGCGCATCGCCGTCGTGCCGGAAATCTGGCCGTCGATCGTGCCGCGCTGAATCGCCATGTACACTTCGGACGAGCTCATCGTAACGGAAGAAGCGCCGAGCGCTTTGATGGTTTCCGCCGAATATTTCGAATAGCCGCGGATTTTCAGATCGGCGAAATCGGCCGGCGAGTGAATCGGTTTCGTATTGTTTCCGAACTGGACGAAACCGTAATCGGCCCAGATGAGCGGTTTCACGCCTTTTTTCTCCAAGTCGCCGCCCAGCATGTCGCCCAGGCCCGCATCGATGGCTTTGTCGACGCTTTCGTAGCCGGAGAAAACGAACGGCACATCGAAGACATCCATCGCCGGCACAATGCTCGCCCAGCGGCCGACCGTGTTGAGGCACATATCGACGCCGCCGCTCATGACCGCGTCGTTCATATTTTTATCATTGAAGAGCTGGCCGGCCGGATAAATGGAAATTTCGACCGTCCCCTTCGATTTTTCGGCGACTTTCGTCTTGAGCTCATCCATCGCTTTGACGAGCGGGTGGCTCGAAGGCAGCCCCGCCGCCAATTTGAGACTCACTTTGCCGCCCGTCGGCGCCGCCGCCTGTTTTTCGCCGCTTCCGCCGCAGCCCGCCGTCAGTGCCATTGCCGCAAGCATCGCGGCCGCCATTCCCAGTTTCCACATCTTTTTCATGATTTGTGCCCTCCCTTTTTACTCTTTTGAAATTTTCGGAAACGTTTCCCGCGTTTCACTTATATTTTTTGTCGATTTCGTTGTACAT
>CAVJQK010000203.1:0-2987 GCA_963651795.1 Erysipelotrichaceae bacterium
CATGTCTCGCGCACAAATGTCGCACCACGCCAATCGCGCCTTTGCACTTTGCACTCTGCACTTTGCACTCTGCACTCTGCACTTTCAAACCGGAATATGCGCTCTGCGTATCCTGAACCTCATGCCGCATGCCCGTTTCCCCATGTTTCCCTTTCTCATCAAAATTTAGTATAATAGGAGCTACCAAAAGAATCGGCCGCCCGGGACGGGCGAAGGAGGAAATTATGCTGGATGAAATTTGGGTCTGGAAGAAGAATGAAAAATTCTACTTGGGACTCGTCGCCTTGACACTTGTGACACTGGCCTGCCAAAATTGGGTATTCGGGCTGCTGCTTGCCATTGTCGACCTGGCCATCATCCTCTTCATCAAGAAAAAAGGATACGAGCAGGAGCTGCGGCTCATGCGTTATTTGGACGGACTGTCCCAGGGCGTCGAAGCCGGGACAACGTACGCCGTGAAAAATTTGCCGCTCGGCATCGCCATGATGGACGAGAAACGCCACGTCATCTGGGCGAACGACGTTTTCCGCGATTGGGCGGATGCGGAAAACGAAGAGGACATGGAGCTCGATAAATTGCTCCCCGGCTCGCATCCCTCGCGCCTTTGGGGGAAATCCGGATGGTTCGATTGCAAAAAGGAAACGATGTTCTTCCGCGTTTTCTATAAATACATCGAGCCGACGGAAGAAACGGGGGAGCCTTTCATGCTCTTCTACCTCATGGATCGGACCGATGTGGAGGAAACATTGGAAGCTTGCGCCGAAGCGATGCCTGTTTTCTGCCTCATCCGCATCGACAATCTTTCCGAAGTCGTCGCCAATATGACCGATCTCGAAAAATCCAATTTGCTCTCCGATGTCGATGAATGCATTTTGGGCGAATTCTCCGAGATGGACGGTTTCATCAAGCAATACGGCACCGCCGATTTCGTGGCCTTCATTTCCAATGCGTCGCTCAAAAATCTCGTGGCCCGCAATTTTGATATTCTGGATAAAGTCCATGAAATTCGCACCGTGAATCGCATTCCCGTCACGCTGTCACTCGGCATCGTGAAGAGCGAAGAACCCTTTGCCCGCCAGGCGGAAGAAGCGCAGGCGGCGCTGGATCTCGCGCTCGGCCGCGGCGGCGATCAGGCCGTCGTCCGCATCGGGGAAAACGTGAAAGTATACGGCGGCAAGACACAGGCGACGGGAAGCGTCACGCGCGTCCGCGTCCGCGTCATTGCGCATGCGATCCGGGAAACGATTGAAGAATCCGATCGCGTCCTTATTATGGGCCACGCCCACGAAGATTACGATTCGCTCGGCTCGGCGATGGGGATTGCGCACCTGGCCGCCATTTCCGGCAAGAAAGTGAATATCGTCGTTTCCAAATATGATGAAACGTCACGCAAAATGCGCAAAGCCGTTTCCGATACGCCCGGTATGGAAAATCTCCTTATCCGCGAGGACGACGCCGTCGATCTCATGACGGACAAGACACTCGTTTTCATCTGCGATACGCATATTCCCGAAATGGTCGCCGCGCCGAAAGTGCTCGCCGAAGCGAAGCGCCGCGTCATTATCGATCACCATCGCCGCGCCGCGTCCATCGTTTCCAATACCCTTTTGAATTACATGGAGCCCTCCGCCTCCTCGGCCTCCGAGCTGGTGACCGAGCTCATCCAATATTACGGGAAAGATACGGAAATGCCGCAAATTACGGCGTCCTGCCTCTACGCCGGCATTGTCGTCGATACGAAAAATTTCTTCGTACAGACCGGGATTCGCACCTTCGATGCGGCCAGTTTCCTCCGCCGGAGCGGTGCCGATACCGCACTCGTCCGCGGACTCTTCGTCCTCGATATCGATACCGTTCGCATTAAAGCCGAAGTCATGTCGCACATGCGGATTTTGGACGGCACGATTGCAATCGCCGAAGTCACCGAAGATACGGACCAGGCGCAAATCCTGGCGGGGAAAATCGCCGATGACCTCATCGTCGTCGAAGGCATCCGCGTCAGTGTCCTCTACTACCCGCTCGATAAGCAGCGCATCGGCATTTCCGCCAGAAGCGACGGCAGCGTGAATGTCCAGCGCGTGATGGAAACCGTCGGCGGCGGCGGGCACATGACTGTTTCCGGCGCGCAAATCAAAGAAGACGAAAAAGAAGAAGCCGAAGAAAAAATCATAGCCGCCATCCGCGAGCAAATGGTATAATGAAAGAAATTCGGAAACGATTTCCTTTCGATTTTATAAAAGGAGTGTATACAATATGAAAGTCGTACTCACACAGGATGTCAAAAATTTGGGGAAACGCGGCGACGTGATCGAAGTCAAAGACGGTTACGGCCGCAACGTCATCATTAAAAAAGGCCTCGGTGTCGAAGGCACCGCGGCGAATCTGAATACGGCCGCGCAGCGCAAAGAGTCCAAAGAATTCAAATCCAAAGTGGCCGCCGACGAAGCCGCCGTCATGGCCGCGCAGCTCAAAAAAGTGAAAGCGGAAATTTCCGTCCGCGTCGGCGAAGACGGCAAAATTTTCGGCAGCGTCACCGCCAAAGATATCAGCGAGACGCTTGAAAAGAAATACGGTTTCAAGCTCGATAAGAAAAATATCAAGCTCAAAGACCCCATCAAATCCCCCGGCGATTACGAAGTCGAAGTCTGGGTCCATCCGCAAGTCACCGCGACGATTTCGCTCTCGGTCATTCCCGAAAAATGAGACTGTAAGACTATCAGACTGTCAGACGGTGGAAGTGCAAAGTGCATCCCGAGCGCATCAACGCATCAACGCATGTCGCATCAACTCGTAAAAAAGCTGTGAAACATTTCGTTTCACAGCTTTTTTGATGCTTGTTTCCTTATTCCACGCCGGGGAAACTTTGGACGAATTTGATTTTGATATCCGGGAAGGATTCCACGTATTGGATCGTGAAATCTTCGCCGTACTCTACGAATTGCCATTCGCCGATATCATCCGGGAATGCCTCCACAGCTTTCACGCGC
>CAVJQK010000204.1:0-2987 GCA_963651795.1 Erysipelotrichaceae bacterium
GCTCGCAACAATGAGCTCGATACCATCGAAGCGGCTTATGAAAACGGCGACGTGCTGACGGGCGTTGTCAAAAAGATTATGCCGTACGGTGCTTTCATCAATGTCAACGGCGTCGAAGGTTTGCTCCACATTTCCGATATTTCCTGGAAGAAAATCGCAAAAGTGGAAGATGTCCTTTCGCCGGAAGAAGAAATCGAAGTCAAGATTAAATCGTTTGATAAAGAGAAACAGAGAATTTCCTTCACGCATAAGGAATGCCTGCCGGATCCGTGGGAAGCGGGCATTGCGGAACTGTCCATCGATGATGTCGTGGACGCGAAGGTTGTCAAAGTATTGGAATTCGGCGTTATCGTCGAGCTGGAAGGCGGCCTGACGGGTCTCCTCCACATCAATGAAATGACGGAAGACCGCAACGCGAAGCCGAGCGACATTTGCGCGCTGGGCGACAACATCGTCGTCCGTATCATCGGCATCGACGAAGCCCGGAAACGCATCAGCTTCTCCCTCGTGGAAGCGGCTGTGCATGAAGAATCGGCAGAATAAGGAACGGAAAGCCGCACCCCGGTGCGGGGTAGGTTAAGCAAGAATGCGGCAGTCAGATTATTGGCTGCCGCTGTTCTTTTTTCGGAAACCGTTTCCTTTTGATAAAAGGTGTCAGTATGAGTAAACCGCTTGTGGCCATTGTCGGCCGCCCGAATGTGGGTAAATCCACATTGATTAATGGGCTCGCGCAGCGCCGCGTTTCCATTGTCGAAGATATTCCCGGCGTCACGCGCGACCGGATTTATTGCGATGTCAAATGGCTGGATCGTGAATTCACGTTGATCGATACCGGCGGCATCGAATTCCGCGATGTGCCGGATCAGGTCTCCGACGGCATTCGCCGCCAGGCGGAGCTCGCCGTGGAAGAGGCGGATGTCATCATTTTCGTGACGGACGCGCGCGCGGGCGTCGTGCAGGATGACGAAGTCATAGCGTCGCGGCTGCGGCGGACGGGGAAACCGGTCATTTTGGTCGTGAATAAAGTCGACAGCCCGAATCAGGAAGCCGATGTGTACGAATTCTACAATTTGGGACTCGGCGATCCGCTGGGCATTTCCGCCGTGAATCATCTGTCGTTCGGCGATTTGCTGGACGCCGTCACGGCCCATTTCCCGCCGATGGAAATTCGGGATGAAAACGCGCCGATTCGCGCGGCCATTATCGGGCGTCCGAATGTGGGGAAATCCACACTCATCAATTCGCTTTTGGGCTTTGAGCGCTCGCTCGTCGCCGACGAATGGGGCACGACGCGGGACGCCGTCGATTCCCTTTGGAAATACAACGGGAAAGAATTCATTTTGGTCGATACGGCCGGGATGCGGCGGAAAGGGAAAATTTCCGACACGCTGGAGCATTACAGCGTCATCCGTTCCATCCGCGCCATCGACAATTGCGACGTCGCCGTGATGCTTTTGGACGCAAAAGATCAAGTCACCGAGCAGGATAAACGCATTGCCGGCTACGTGCACGAAGCGGGGAAAGGTCTCATTCTCCTCGTCAATAAATGGGACACCGTCGAAAAAGATTCGAATACAATCGTGACGTACACGGAAGATATTCGGAAAGCGCTTCCCTTTGCGACGTATGCGCCGATTCTTTTCGGCTCGGCTCTGACGAAACAGCGGATTCATCGCTTGGCCGATCTCATCGATTTCGTCGCGAACCAGCACAGCATGCGAATTTCCACCGGCGTCCTGAACGATTTGCTGGACGATGCGAAAATGGTCTATCCGCCGCCGTCCCACGCCGGGCGCGTCGCGAAAATTTATTACATGACAGAAGTGGGCATTCGCCCGCCGACATTCGTTCTCTTTGCCAATGATGCCGATTTGATTCATTTTTCCTATATTCGGTTTTTGGAAAACCGGCTGCGCGAATCGTTCGGATTTGAGGGCACACCCATCCGCATCGTCGTCCGCAGCAAGAAAGATCGTGATGACGTATGACGACTGCGCTCCTCTGCCTCGCGGCGTATCTCATCGGCTCCGTCCCTTGCGGATACCTCATCGGGAAAATTTTCTACGGTGTGGATCTTCGCACCGTCGGCAGTAAAAATATCGGCGCGACAAATGCGTATCGCGCGTTCGGCCTCCCGACGGCCATTGCCGTTTTCCTCTGCGATGTCTCCAAAGGCATTTTCGCGACGTGGATGGGAGAGCCCGATACGGTGACGGCACTTCTTTGTGCGGGTTGTGCGCTTATCGGAAACGATTGGTCCGTGTTTCTGAAATTCAAAAGCGGACGCGGCGTCGCCTGCGGACTGGGATTATTTTTGTATCTTTGCCCGATTCCCGCGCTCACCGGATTTGCATTCTGGGGCGTCATCTTCGCCGTGACGCGCATCGTTTCCTTAGCCTCGATTCTCGCCGTCGGCAGTTTCCCGATTTTGGTGTGGCTCTTTGACTATCCGGCCGAATATATATACTTCGCCGTTTTCATCGCGACCATCATCATCGGCAAGCACAAAGACAACATAGGCCGCCTCCTCCGCGGAGAAGAAAAGAAAATCTCGAGAAAAAAATGACGAATGACGAATGACGAATGACGAATGAAGCGCTCTGCTCATTCATCATTTTTTATTTTTAAGATTTGTCTTGGCTGACGTTATATAGCTGACGGTTTTAAAAAGTGCGCTGTGCGGTATTTATATAGCAGGCTGAAGCCTGCGCTTTGCGCCGTGCGCCGTGCGGTATGCGCTTTAACGGTGCGCTGCGCGGCATTTTTATAATCGCTCGCTTCGCTCGCTCGCGCTGCGTGCGGCTTGAATCCGGATGCGTTCGTGTCTCCGAACAAATAACCATCCGATTTTTTGAGAGCTTCGATTTTTGCCGAAAGCCCTTCGACCTCGCCTTTGTCATTCAGTTTGGCGTCGGCCATGTCCGGCAATGCCCGCGCGGCTTTCGTGTTGCGTACCTTTGCGCCGGTCAGGGCTTTATCAATGGCGG
>CAVJQK010000205.1:0-2982 GCA_963651795.1 Erysipelotrichaceae bacterium
GTTTCATATAGAGCGAGTATCCGAGCAAAATATTTTTCTCCAGGCGGCAACGCGTCACAAGCGAGCTGTCGTAGACGTCGAGATCTACGATTTGGATCGCGGGCTCTTCGCGCAGAATCATTTCGCGCAGCGCGTCGTCGCATTCCGTCACGCCCTCGCGGTACATCATGATCTGCCGCCCGCGCAAATCCGAAAGATGCAGCACATCCTTCCCCGCGAGCTCATCGTTTTTCGGCACGCAGCAGCAATGCCGATCCGTCACGAGATGCAGCACAGCCGTTTCCTGACTGTCATTCTTATAATTCACCATATATTCGGAACAAATATCGAATTCGCCGCGTTGGAAACTTTTGAAATAGGTCTCCGGAAAATAATCTTTGAAAATAATTTCCACGTCCGGATGCTTTGCGCGAAATGCGTCGCAGATGCGCGGAATGAATTGCGTATTGAAATTCGGAAGGGACGCGATAACGATGCGATTCCATTGCTTATTGCTGATTTCGCGGCATTGGGAAATCGTGCGATCGTACGTGTGCGAAATTTGCGACAATTTTTGCATGAATACGCGCCCGGCTTCCGTCAGCCGCACGCCGCGAAAACTGCGCTCGAATATTTGAAAACCGCAATCGGCCTCGACGGCATTCAGCTGCTGAATAAGCGCCGAACGCGTGATGTACAGCGCTTCGGCCGCTTTTGTGAAACTCCCCTGCTTGGCCAGCATCTGCAGCCGCTGCAGCAACACGAAATTGAGCATGAAATCCCCTCCTTTGCACTTTGCACTTTGCACTTTCACGAAAAATGTCGCACTTATCTTCATCTCCATTATAGTAGTATTCCCCTCAAAGCGTAAGTGTAAATAGACCTGTAAGTTTTGCCTAACGTCCTCGGCAGTTTATATGTTCTTCCGAAAAAGTTTATTTTTTCGTAAAGTGAAAGACAAGAGGAAGCGCAGCGCAGCGTTTCCAAAACTATATTTCATTTCAAAGGAGGGTTCATCATGCAAAAAGCAGGAAAAATTAAGTTGCCGGAAGGAAAGAAAGTCGCCGTATGTCTCGGTTTCGATTTCGACGGCCAAGCGATTTGGGACGGTTCTTTCAATCTGCTCTCGCCCGCGTACATGAGCCGCGGTGAATTCGGTGCCGAAGTCGGCGCGCCGCGTATTCTCGATCTGCTCAAAAAATACGGCATCAAAGCGACTTGGTTCATCCCCGGCCACACGGCGGATACGTTCCCGGAAATTTGCAAACGCGTCCTGGCGGAAGGCCATGAAGTCGGCTGCCACGGCTACATTCATTCCAATCCGACAAATCAGACGCCGGAATACGAACGTCATGTCATGGAAATTTCTCTTGCCGCTCTCGAACGTCTCGGCGCTCCGAAGCCGGTCACCTATCGCTCGCCGTATTGGGATTTCTCACCGAATACGATGCAGATTCTCGAAGAAAACGGTTTCCTCTATGATTCCAGCCTCATGGGAAATGATTTCCGTCCGTACCTCGTCCGCACGGTGGAAAATCATCATGAAGAGGCGAATATTTTCGGTAAGGAAAGCTCTGTCATCGAGCTGCCGTGCTCTTGGTATCTCGATGACTGGCCGCAGACGGAATATCTCACGGGCGGCCAGGAAGGCATGCGTCCGACGGGCGATATTTACGATCGCTGGGCGGCGCTCTTCGATTATGCGGCGGATATGGGCAATGCCTGCTACGTCCTCACGATGCATCCGCAGACGACGGGTCGCGCGCATATGACGATGATGCTCGAAAAACTCATTCTCCACATGATGGAAGGAAATGCTTGGTTCTGCACCTGCAAAGAAATGGGCGAAGCCATTTATTGGGACTGATCGGGAGGCCGTATGATTCACAAGGAATTGTTTCCCGTCATCATTTGCCGAGGCACGCCGTATGAAATCGGTTTCACACACGGCAAAGAAGGGAAGAAACAGATAGACGCGACGATAGAAACGTACAAAGCGATGTTCTACGATTATTCTGGCATCGAATGGGATAAGGCGAAACGCTACGCGCGGACTTTCATCCCGGCCATCGAAGCGTACGACAAAGATATTATGGAAGAAATCCGCGGTATCGCGGAGGGCTCCGGCTACGATTTGGAAGATATTCTGGCCTTGAATGTCCGCAGCGAAATCGTACTCCAGGGCGCGCAGGTCAATCATTTCACGGACGGCGGCTGCACCTCTTTCGCATTCACACCGTATAAGACGACTACGGGCGAAACACTCATGGGGCAGAATTGGGACTGGAAAATGACCGAGCAGCAGGGGATGCTCATTCTCCATATCAAACAGGCGGATAAACCGGATATCACGATGGTGACCGAAGGCGGCATCGTCGGCAAAATCGGTTACAACAGTGCCGGCATCGGCGTCGCGCTGAATGCTCTGGCATCCGATAAACTCGTGGAAGGACAGGTCATCCCGCTCCATATCGCACTGCGCGGCGTCTTAAACAGCGTCACGCTCTCCGATGCGATCCGGAGTGCCGGCATTATGAATCTTTCCTGCTGCGCGAATTTCACAATGGCAAGTGCCGAAGGGCAAGCCGTATGCTGCGAAATCGGACCGGGAGACATCGACGTCATTTACGCCGATGACGGCTATTGTTGTCACACGAATCATTTCTACGGACCGCGTATGATCAATGTCAAAGATACCGGCCGCATCAGCCTCCCGGACAGCTATCTGCGCCTGGGACGCATCCGCGACATCATCAAACACGGCCCCGAGAAAGTGGATGTACCTTTCGTGAAATCGATTCTCTGCGATCACGTGGGGTACCCGGATGCCATCTGCCGCCACGAAGACGTGACGGAACCGGCGGAAAAACGCCTCGGCACCATTTTCTCGATTATCATGAATTTGGATCGCGAAGAAATGTATTTCGCTCCGGGAAACCCGTGCGAATGCGGCTTCCATCTCTATAAATTCTGAGCGCGCAAACAATAATAAAACAGAAAAAG
>CAVJQK010000206.1:0-2974 GCA_963651795.1 Erysipelotrichaceae bacterium
CCCTCAGTCACTCGCTTCGCTCGTGCCAGCTCCCCTTTCAGGGGAGCCAAGACGCATTTTACTTTTCACTACATTTGCCGGCGAAGCCGGCGAGGCGCCGAAGGCGCCGATTAAAATATGAATCGTGCGCGAAGCGCACACCTTTTAAAGCCGTCAGCCGTTACCCGTCAGCCGTTTGCCGGTGCACGAAGCCGAGTGCACTTTGCACTTTGCACTTTGCACTCTGCACTCATTTTTCGTTTGCCAAGATTGCAAATTTGCGCTAATATTAAAAAGTAATATGCGGTAGTATCGACAAAAAGCGTAAATTGTCGAAATTGTTTCCGATAAGCGAAACGAAAACATAAAAAGTTGCGGAAAGGGGAACGATGATGAAGAAAAAATCCATGAAAAATACGTGGCTGAGAGCGGCGGTGGCGCTGGCGTTTTTGGGCGGCGCGGCGATTCCGATGATGAGTGAGGCGCTGACGCCGGAAAGATCGGGCGCGAATGATCATTATTACAAGGGCACTTTCGATTGGTCGACGGCGTCGAATTTCGATACGCGCGTCAATGCGAATCGATCGGGACTTCCGTATGCGACGGATGTTTATCTGCATTTCGATGACGATAATTTCTATGCGACCAATGTTTCCACCGGCCGGAAAAAACTCACGCAATTTTATCATGGCAACCGGGAGGGATATGGGATTTCCGGAATCAATGCTTGGGAGAGTCTGTCTCGTGAAATTAAGGATAAGGAATGGAAGCAGAACGGCGTCTATTTGTACAATCAGCGGCCGCACACGGTGAGCATTGAGCATATCTGGACGTCGGAACGTGCCGCCGATCGTGTGCAGTATTGGGATCTCGATGTGTATTATACGGTCGGCGATGTCACGAGCTCGTATCTCAGCTTTGAAGACGGGGGCATTACGTGGGATGCGGGCAAGACGCTCGTTTCCACGGGAGACGGATTCGATTTCGGGACGAAGGGGCTTTCCATTAATCTCGATAATCTCACCATCAAAAATCCGGGCGATATCGTGTCCTGGACCTATATGAATATAATTGAAGACGGAAACTACAGTTACGAGACGTTTTACGACAAAATGAAGAACGCCGTGTATAAAAACAAAAATTACGAATACAGTGCGAATCCGTCCAAGTCGATTGCGGTCTCCGGCGTAATCGATATGGGGACGGCCATCGGGCAAACGGGCGGGAAAAATGTGTTGACGCTCGCCGCGCGCGATAATACGCTGCGGACGGTGGACGTCGATTTGACGAAAATCGGAGGAAACGGCGGGGATAAGTGGGATACGGAAAATGCGCTTTATACGGGTCCCGCAATCAAAAAGTATGCTCCTCTTGCCTCGAAGCAGGATTTTTCCGTCAATCCTTTGACCGTCACAGTAAAGGAAGGGTCGCTTGCGGGCGGGGCCACGGATGCAAACATGAAAGCCGGGACCACCATGACTTTGGTGAAACTCGACGGCTCGAATACGGATAAAATCACGACGAAATACGGATCGGAAACCATTGCGATCGGCGCTTCAAAGACGTTGGATGCCGTGAATTTCTCCGATACGTCGGCGGGCGGCGTCGCGGTCTCCGGTACGCATGCGGATACATTGAGCGTGACAAATGAACAAGCTACGTCGGGCACGGTTTATTATCAGCTGAAATACACCGTCGGAAATAAAACTATCACGGGTGTGACGTCGTCCGCATCCGGTATCGATCTGTCGAATACGACGGGCGGTTTTAAGGCGGACAGCGGATATACAATCGGCGGAAATATTACGCTGGATCTCGGAAATACGAAATTTATTAATACGGCGAAGGCCGGGAACTATACGCTGCTGGATTTGAGCGCGGCGGGCGGCTCCGGGACGCTTTCCGTCAAAGGGAAAACGGGGGATGCCGGGACATCTGCGACATTGACCAGCGATGAATATACGGTGATATCGGCGACGAACGGTGTGACGGCAATCGGGACGAAGGATATTACATTTACGGTGACCGATGGGAAAAAGATTGACGTTTCCGCTTCTGCCAATCCGAATGTTTCCAAAATCAAATTGGGCGCTTATGACGTGACGAAGGAGCCGCAGACAATCGGAAATTTGGTGCAAAACGGCACCATTGACGCTTCCGGCCTTTCCATAAGCGGTATGACGCTCCAGCAGGCGGCCAATTCGGTCAATGAGACGCTGATACTTGCGAAAGCGAATGGGAAATATGATTTCAACGGTTGGACGGGATATTCGACCGAAGAGAAGGGATATACCGTCTACAATAACGGAAACGGCACGATTACGGCGACGCTGGCCGGGACGCTCAATGCGAAGGGAGAGGACGGAAATATCAAGCTTGTCACGAACGGGCTTAAATCCATTAATTATAAAGAAATCGACTGGAGTACATCGGCGACGCCGGCCGTTTCGCTTACCGGCGGAAAGCTCGGCGGCGTGGACGTTTCCGGTATGTACACGTGGAAGATGCTCTTGAAGACGAGCACCGAGACAATGCATCTTTTGGATGCGAAAAATCTTTCGAGCGGTGATATTTCCTTTACGGCACCGTCTTCTTGGGCGCATTACACGAAAACCGTCGGAAATACCACCGTCAATACCTATCATTCCCCGCTTACGAAGGGGACCGAAAGCAAATCGGCGGCCGGCATGACGCTCTCGCTGAAACGTGCGGATCAAATCGTCGCGACGGAAACGAAGACGGCCGAAAATAAATACAATTATTCCGTGGATGTCACGACGAGTAAGAAAATCGCCACCGGATTTTCCATTCCAAACAAAATTACCTGGACAAAGGACGGTGCGGGGCTCGTCCTCACCGAAGATATCGATTTCTCCGCTTTACGCGACGGCGCCATCAGCTTTAACGCCACCGATCCGTATGCGCTCATTGCCAATCCCGATGAAGTCGGTCTCGGAGATACGATGACATTCTTCAATGCGAACGGATATATGAG
>CAVJQK010000207.1:0-2968 GCA_963651795.1 Erysipelotrichaceae bacterium
CTTTTGGATTTTTCACCAAGATGGTAATCACAATCGGCGCACGACTTCCGCTTCCGAAAATCTGACCGCCCTCTTTTCGCGCCACTTCACCGCTTGTCCTTGTATTTCCACGTAAATGATAAATATAAATGCTGCTGAATTCGCTTTCAAAACATTTCCGAAGACCGTCCATGGAATTCCCGTCCAGCCATCCTCCGTTTGTCACAAAGCCGATCACACCGCCGTTTTTCTCATCCAAGAGATCCGACGCATAGCGAAAGGCTTTGATGTAACTATCATACAGACCTTTTTTAGACGTAGCTTTTGACTCTGCCGCATAAGTTTCTTCAATACGTTTTTCCAATTTCTCATAATGTTCGTTTTCCGCATTATCATTGGCATTTCTCTGCCCTATGCTGTACGGCGGATTTCCGATGATGATGCGCATGGGGACTTTATTTTGCCGATTGATGCGTTCGCTGTTTTCTTTGAACACTTCGGAAAATTTCAATCGTTCCGTTTCATTATCCCGATCTTCGTAGAGTTGGAAGGTATCGGTGAGGCAAATGCCGGGGAAGGGCGTGTAGTTTCCTTCCGCCTCTTTCATGCTGTCGTGATAGGCATTTTCGATATTGATGGATGCGATATAGTACGCGAGCAAAATGAGCTCATTAGCATGGAGTTCTTTTTCGTATTTCCGCGGCAAATCTTTTTTGTCAATCAGCCCGCTTTGGATCATGCGCGTGATGAAAGTGCCGGTGCCGGTAAAGGGATCGATGATGTGAATATTTTCATCGGACAGCGATCGATCGAATTCTTTTTTGAGGACGTCCGCGACGCTTTGATTGATGAAATCGACGACTTCGACGGGCGTGTAGACGATGCCGAGTTTTTCCACGGTATTTTTCAGGGCGACTTTAAAGAAGGTATCGTAGAGCTCGATGATGACTTTTTGTTTCCCCTGTGCATTATCGATCCCGGCGCAGCGATCTTTCACGGATTTATAGAATCGATCCAGCGTCCTTTGATCTTTTTCGTATCCGGTCTCGCCGATGAGGTCCATGAGTTCTTTCATGGCGCGCGAAATGGGATTGTGCTCGGCAAAAGAATAATTTTCAAAGAGCGCTTCAAAGACGGGGCGCGTCACCATGTGCTGTGCCAGCATATCAATCGCGGTGTCTTCGCCGATATTCGGATTGATATTTTTATGAAGCCCTTCCATGAACATATCGAAAGCGGTGCGATAATCTTCATTTTCGGAGAGCATATTTCGTATCCGCTTCGTATGCTCGGCGGCGATTTTCGCGACGTCTCCCGCCCATTGTGTCCAGTAGCGTTTGTTTCCGACTTTGGTCACCATGCGCGCGTAAACGGCTTGGGATAATTGATCGGAAAAAAGAAGCTGCTGTGTAAATATTTCCGGAGTGATCGGCTGATTTTTCCCGGGTTCTCCGCCCGATGTGAATCCGCCGCCGGGGCCCGAAACGATTTTATCCGGTTTCTTTTCATTGAGTTCTATCTGATTCACGAGCGCATTGAAGCGATCATCGTGCGCACGAAGAGCATTGAGCACCGTCCAGATGACCTTGTAGCGATCATTATCGTCCAAATATTCATTCGGATCTTCATCGGCGGGGACGACGACGGGAATCACGATATAGCCGTAGCGTTTCCCCGGCGCTTTTCGCATGACGCGCCCGACGGATTGCACGACGTCGACCTGGCTGTTTCTGGCTGACAAAAAGAGAATGGCATCCAAAGACGGCACGTCCACGCCTTCGGACAGGCAACGGACATTCGTGAGAATGCGACATTCCGTCCCGCTTGGCGGCGCTTTTTTGAGCCATGCGACGAGATCGTTCCTTTTCCCGGCGTCCATGGTGCCGTCGATATGCGCGGCATGAGTCACCACGGTGTCATCCACAAATTCTTTGGCAAAGTTTTCGCGAATCTTTTCTCCGTACTTTTCAAAACTTTTGGCAAACATTTGCGAGACTTTTATATTTTGGCAAAAAGCGACGGCGCGATGCATGAGCCCGGGATCGATCGCTTTCACGATTTCCTGATTTGTCTCCGGATCGGGCATGACGCGTTTGGAAAGGGCATTGACGCAGCCGATGATTTTAATGGCATCATCCGCATTGATTTCTTCCTGCTTATCGCGGATGGCCGCCTGTAAATCGACGGGGATGGGCGTATTGTCCGGCACGGTCAGAATGAGAACTTTATAATCGGAAAGGAGACCTTTTTCGACGGCTTCGCCGAATCCGATCCGATAAAATTCTTCTCCGTAGAGTGCGGGATCGTCCATAGAGCAGAGAATGACTTCTTTTTCTTCCGCTTTTTTCTTGGCCGTCTCCGTGTAAAGGCGCGGCGTCGCCGTCATGTAGAGGCGTTTTTTTGCATGGATGAACGCATCGTCATGCACACGCGTGAACGCGCTTTCGTCCAGATCTTTTTGCTTAATGCCGGTCGTGCGATGCGCTTCGTCGCACACGATGAAATCGAAAGTGAAATCGCCTTTTTTGACGGCCGGATCCTTAAAGAGTCCGCCGTTTTCTTCCTTCCATTCTCCCATGAGATATTTCTGTGCTTTGGAAATAACTTCGATGGATTGGTACGTGGAATACACGACGATCAGATGTTCGGCATCTTTTTTGGCCGCTTCCAATTGTCTGGCGACGGAACGATAATCGGTGGAAGCGGGCAATGCCAAATCAATATTGTCTTCGCTTTCTTCTCCGTCCGCTTTGCGCTTGCGGGATGCGGTGCTGTCGCTGCAAACGCAAATGGGATAAATGCCGTTTTCGGAATTGGCATCCCATTCATTCAATGTCTGATTAATGAGCGCAATCGACGGCACGAGAACCAAAACCAATCCTTTTTGATCGGTTTCTTTCTCGATAAGTTTTAAGGACGTAAATGTTTTCCCGGTGCCGCAAGCCATAATCATTTTGCCGCGATCGTGATTTTGATAATATTCGTGGGC
>CAVJQK010000208.1:0-2968 GCA_963651795.1 Erysipelotrichaceae bacterium
AGTGCAAAGTGCAAAGTGCAAAGTGCAAAGTGCAAAGTGCAAAGTGCATAGGAAATTTGTACGCTGCGCGGCATTTTTATAATCGCTCGCTGCGCTCGCTCGCCGGCATAAGACAGGATATGCGCGAAGCGCATCCTGAATCGCATCAACGCTTCTCGCATCAACGCATCAACTTTTTACAGTTTCTTCCGTTTCTCTTCCGACTCGACAAAGGTATCGATGCTGGCGCGGAGGTGGTCGAGGAATTGTTCGGAGAGGGGGGTCAGCGGGTGGTCCGTCGGGTGGATGTACCCGATGTCCATCACTTCGGCCGATTTCAACGGCACGGGGACGATTTCCTCGCTGTCCGGATCGGCGTTCAGGGCGCCGGAGGCGATGTTGTAGCCCCAGATGTCCCCCATCAATTGGAACATGGTGGATTTATCGGAAACGACGATATTTTGCTGCGCTTCTTCGGTCGGGTGGAGTTCTTCCGTGAAGTGGAAAGCGTGGTCCAGGCCCTGCTCGTAGGTGAGGCGCGGATAATGTTTGAGTTCGGAGAGCGTGACGCAGGATTTCTTCGCGAGCGGATGGTTGCGGCTCATGAAGACATGCGGGCGCGCTTTGAAGAGGGGGACGAAATTGAGTTCCGCATTTTGGAAAATACGGGTGAGGACGTCCCGGTTGAATTTCGAAAGATAGAGAATGCCGAGCTCGCTCCTCTGGGTGCGGACGTCTTCGATGATGTCGTAGGTGCGGGATTCGCGGAGGGCGAATTCGTATTGTTCTTCGGCGTAATCGTGAATGAGGGAAACGAAGGCATCGACGACGAAGGCGTAGTGCTGGCTGGAAACGGCGTAAACGCGGCGGATGGGCGGCCCGAATTTATATTGGTGCTCCAAAAGATCCGCCTGCTCGACAATCTGCCGTGCATAGGCGAGGAATTTCGCACCGTCGTCAGAGAGGTAGACGCCTCGATTGTTGCGGTTGAAAATGGTGATGCCCATTTCTTTTTCCAAATCGGCGACGGATTTCGACAGGCTCGGCTGCGTGATGAAAAGTTTCTGCGCGGCCATGCTGATGGAACCCGATTGCACGATTTGCATGATATAGCGAAGTTGCTGAAGAGTCATGAATCTTCCCCCTGTGCCGACGGAATAGTCGGTATAAGTTTATTCTATACTGCTAACTATACATGTATTTAAAAAATATGTCAAGATGAGGAAAGAGGGAAGGGGAAAGGGGAAAGAGAGCGCGCTCGGCTTGGGTGGCATTTGTGCCGGAGACGTTCAGACGTGAGACGGTCAGACTTTCATGGGAGCGCTGCGCGGCATTGTATTGTAATCGCTCGCTGCGCTCGCTCGCCGCCGAAGGCGGCATAAAAAAGATGTCGCGAAGCGACACCGATAAAAAGTCTCACAGTCTCACAGTCTCATAGTCTTAATCGAAAAATTGACTCAAAAAATTGAGTTCATTACTACGTCATACTTTTCCGCAAAGTGGTCGGGGTGGTATTCCGTTTTCGCTTGGCGTAGGCCCGGGAGGCCGAGGTCTTCTTCGCGATTCACGAATTCCGTTTCCGAAAATTCACGGAGGAGGAATTCGCGATTGATCGCCTGGTAGAGACCGCGGATTTCCGGATTTGCCTTTTCAAAGAAAATGTGTGCGATGCGTTCATTCAAAAGCGTGCCCGCCGTGAATGCTTCCACTTTTCCGTAAATCCGGATGACGCCGGCGCGCGCCGACAGCGCATCCCACGCGGAAAGCAGTTTCCCGATGGCGCGCTCCTCCTCTTCGATATGTCCGTGCCGCGCGAACCATTCCGCGAGAGCTTCGCGCACCGCGCCCATCGTTTCCTTCGTCACCGGCTCGTAGACATAATCGGGATATTGGCGCAAAAATCCGTTCAGATGATTTTTCTTCATGCGTAATTTTTTGCCCGGGAGCGTCAGCAATTCGTCCGTGCGGTAAATGTACTCCCACGTGTCGCGGTCGGGCGTGAATGTGTACGCGCCGGGCGCCGCTTTTTCAATCTGTTCGCACACCCAGGGGGAGGCGGATTTAATGAGGAAACGGCGCTGCGCCCGCTCGGCTTCTTCGCGGATGAGCGAGAGCCCGCGCGAAAATCCTTCGCGGCTCTTGGCAAAAGGCGGCATGAAAAATGTATTTTCTCCGCAGCCCGCGCGAATGAAAAGGACATCGCCGTCCGCCGCCCAGCACGTGCCGTACGTTTCCTGCCACAAATACAACGTCGCAAATGAGCAATCCGCCTGCTCGTAATGATGCTCGCCGAAAAATCCGTCGATAAAATCCCGATCTTCCAATCGGAACGGTGAAAATTCCATATAATCCTCATTTCTACTTTCAAAATTTTCGATATACCTGTATTGTAACACAATAGGCAAGCGGGACGCGGGCGCCGTGCGGATATTCCGTCGGGCGCCGATATCCATAGGTTTCTGTCCGAAGACGGTGTACCGGATTTTGGGAAACGACACCCGAAAATCGCATGTTTTCGCGCATCGGTCGCCACTTCAAATGAGAATCGAAAAGATTTTTCCCACCGGGTATTTTTTCACATCCCCTTTTGCATCCGCTATCGGTGGAAACGAAGGAAACCGGAAACGGAAATATCGCAAAGATTCGCGCTTTTTCGGATGTGTACGGGACGGAATTTTTGTGAGTTATAAACAGTTATCCACAGTTTTCTGTGTACATCCCGAAAATACAGGGGAAAAAAGAGACGATTTTATCGATATTGTGAACGCGGGACAAAAATTTGCGAAGAAATATGTGCATAAGTGTGGATAAGCATGTGGATAAGTGCGTTTCCACACGTAGAAACGAAGATTTCGGGGAGGAGGGAGAGGGTGCGTGTACGCTTGCGGGGGAAGAAAAGTTGATGCGCGGATGCGTTGATGCGTTGATGCGATGCAGGTGTCGCCTTCGGCGACGATTCCTGTTTTGAAAGTGCAAAGTGCAAAGTGCA
>CAVJQK010000209.1:0-2897 GCA_963651795.1 Erysipelotrichaceae bacterium
AGATGAAAGAGGGCGATTTCGTTTACGTCGATACGCTGCAAAGCGTCGGGAGTGTAGAAAAAATCGCGGGGCGGAAACTCACCGTGCAATGCGGAAATTTCCGTATCACCGTCACGCCCGAGCATTGCTTTATGCCGACGAAAAAGGAAACGCCGAAGAAAAAAGTGTCCGCATCCGGGAAAGAATTCGTGAATCGCGCCTCGCACGGGCGGGCGATTCGCGCCATTCCTACGGAAATCAATATCATCGGGAAAACCGTCGACGAGGCGATTCCCGATGTGGATCGTTTTTTAAACGACGCCTTTATGGCCGGCGTGTCGCCCGTGGAAATCATTCACGGGAAAGGCACCGGCGCGCTTCGCCGCGGCATTCACGAATATCTCAAAACGCTCAATTTCGTGACGGAATTTCATCTGGCGGACGAAAGAAGCGGAGGCGCCGGCGCCACGGAAGTGTATTTTTAGAGAAAAGCGGGGGCACTTGGCTTGGTGCGACATGGGTGCAGCTCAAATGTCGCACCAAGTCAAAAAAACGGGATTCCCGAAATGTGGGGGAATCCCTTTTTTGCGTGTTGATTATTTCACTGTATTTCTCAGCGTCCCGATGGGATCAATCGTGATTTCCACGACGTCGCCTTTTTTCAAAAACGCAGGCGGATTCTGTCCCATGCCGACGCCTTTCGGCGTGCCGGTCGCAATGACGTCGCCCGGAAGGAGCGTCATGCCCTGCGAGAGGACGGAGATCAATTTCGCAATCGGGAAAATCAAATCTTCCGTCGAGCCTTCCTGGCGGAGGGCGCCGTTCACTTTTGTGAAAATCGTAAAGGAGGCATCGTTTCCGCCGATGAGGACGGCCGGGCCCATCGGACAGAAGGTGTCGAGAGATTTTCCGAGGAACCACTGCGCGTGTTTCTTTTGGAGATCGCGCGCTGTGACGTCATTGATAATCGTGTATCCGTAAATGTATTCGGCGGCGTCTTCCGGCGCGATGTCGCGGCCCTGTTTTCCGATGATGACGCCGAGCTCACCTTCGTAATCGACGGAATCCGTCACATCCGGATGCGAATCGATTTCCTCGGAGGGACCGATGACGGATGTCGTCGCTTTCGTGAAGAAAATCGGCGCGGCGGGCGTTTCCGCTTTGGCGTTTTGCTCAAATTCCGTGACATGCTCTTTGTAATTTTTGCCGACACAGAAAATATTTCTCCGCGGCAGAAACGGGACATTGATTTCCATTTCCGAAAGAGGAAGCGGCGTGACTTCCGTTTCCTTTTCATTGGCGGAGAGCACTTTGGCCAGATTCAAAAGTCCTTCTTCGCCGCTTTCGATGAATTCGGCAAGCGTCCCGCCGAGAAAAATCGAGTACGCTTCTTCCAAATCGTAAGCGGGATAAACGGAGGCGCCGTCTTCCGTCAATACGCCCCATTGGGGGAGGCCTCTGTATGTGTAAGAAATAAGTCTTTGCATGATGTTTCCTTCCTTTCTTTTGAAAATATTATATCACATTCGGTTTGATGGAAACGGAATTTACCTGTATAATGTATTGGATTGGATTCGAAGAAATTTTGTTCGTTTTTGAAAGCGGAGGATACAAATGGATTTTGCATTGACGGAGCAGCAGAAAGAATTGGTCGCATTGGCGCGTGAAATTTCGGAAAAGGAAATCATTCCGCGCGCACTGGATATGGATAAGGCGGGGCGCATGGATGATACGCTTCTGGCCATTTTGAAACAGTCGGGATTTACGCAGCTTTCGTGTCCGGCAGAGCTCGGCGGGGCGGGTCTGGATCTTCTCACGACGGCGCTTATCGTCGAGGAGCTCGGGCGTGCGTGCGCGGGGACGGCGACGGTTTGCTCGGCGAATTCCCTCGCGTCGTATCCTATTTTGCTCGGCGCCAATGATGAGCAGAAAAAAGAATTTTTCGATTGTCTCGCTCACGGCGGTATGGCGGCTTTCGCTTTGACGGAACCGTCTGCCGGGTCGGATGCGGGTGCCGTTTCCTGCCGCGCGAAAAAAGTCGACGGCGGGTATATTTTGAACGGGACGAAATGTTTCATCACAAATGGGCCGATTGCCGATAAAATTACGCTTTTTGCCAATGTCCGCGAATCGGGCGGTGTGCGCGGTCTCACGGTTTTCCTCGTCGATTCGAAGACGCCGGGCGTCACGATCGGTAAGGAAGAAGATAAGATGGGCATCCGCGCGTCGACGACGTCCGAAATTATTTTCGACGATTGCTTTGTGCCGGAATCTTGCCGCGTCGGCCGCGAGGGAATGGGTTTCCGCCTGGCGATGCAGACGCTGGAACTGTCCCGCCCGGTCGTCGGTGCGCTTTCCGTCGGGATTGCGCAGGCGGCTCTGGAATCGGCCGTAAAATATGCGCATCAGCGGAAACAGTTCGGCGTGAAGATTGCGACGTTCGAAATGGTACAGGAAATGATTGCCGATATGGTGATGAAGACGGAAGCGGCTCGTGCGCTCGTTCACAAAGCGTGCATTGCGCAGATGGAAAAGAGCCCGGAAGCTTCGAAATTCTCCGCGATGTCCAAATGTTTTGCGTCCGATGTGGCGATGGAAGTCTCGACGACGGCCGTCCAGATTATGGGCAGCAACGGCTATTCGCGTGAAAATGCGAATGAAAAATATATGCGCGACGCGAAGGTCATGCAAATTTACGAAGGCACGAATCAGGTGCAGCGTCTCGTCATCGCCAATGCGACCGCGTATTAAAACAGCGGGAAAGAGAGAAGAGGGAAGGGGAAAGAGGAATCCGCTTTTGCTCGGAACCGAATAAAATGAGTCGGAAAAATGTCGTACAAATTTGTGCGGCATTTTTTGTTTCCGCAAGTTGTAGGTGTTACATCGTTGTAACATCCATAGGAAAAGATAACGTATAC
>CAVJQK010000210.1:0-2894 GCA_963651795.1 Erysipelotrichaceae bacterium
CTCGTAATCTGGGACTGTACACCGCATGCGGAAAAATGTATTGCAAAAGAAGAAATCGCCATCGACGGGGATATTCCGCTAAGAAAAATTGATGCAATTCTTTCACAAAAATGTTTCCGGGGAAAATCCTTTTTGGATATTCAAAAAAACGTAACGGTTACAAACATCCAATAAAACAAAATTCGTCGCGTAGCGACACCTGAATCACATCAACGCATCCGCGCATCAACGCATCCGCGCATAGCCCCGACGGCACAAAAAAAGCGGGAACATGACTGTACATGTTCCCGCGATTTTTTTATTCAATTTCCTTCATACGCACGCACGCGGAGGGTGAGTCCTTTTTCTTTGCAAATGTTTCGGCAGAGGGCGATTTCTTCTTCGCTCTCCACTTTGTCGACGACCGTCATCACGACGTGCGGGATGTATTTCTTCGCGCGCACGGCGAAATCGAGCATCGCGTCGTAGGATTTCATTCCGTGGCGGCTTCTCGTCAGCAGGAGATAGCGCTCGGCGTTCGAGGCGTTTAAGGAAACGGACACCGTGTCCAAGAGTCCCGCGAAATCCGGCGTGATGTCGCGCCCGTGCTCCAAGTTTCCGAGACCGTTCGTATTGAGGCGCGTCGGCATATCGGGATGAAGTTTCTTGATGTATCTCAGCACTTCCGTCAGCACGGCAAGGCGCATCGTCGGCTCGCCGAATCCGCACACGACCGTTTCCGAAATGCGATCCCACGGCACGTCGTCCAAAAGCGCTTTCACTTCTTCCGCCGTCGGTTCTTTTCCGCCGAACCAAAGCGTCGCCTCCGGTCCCATTTCTTTTAAACCGCGCAGGCAAAATGTGCAAGCGCAATTGCACAAATTCGTGAGGTTGATGTATAAATTCCGTTTTTCACCCGGCTGAAGACGCGCGATACCGTCGGAAACGGAAATATATTTTCCGCCCGTTTCCACCGTGTACACAATCATGGCCATTTATTTCAGCTCCGTCAGATATTCTTCGAATGCGAGGCCCCAATCCCATGGGAGATCCAGCGCCACCGTATATTCGAGCACTTTATGAATGAAATCCGCGGCTTTTTTCACCGCATCGGGGAGGCTTTCGCCGCGCACGAGCGACCCCGCGACAATCGCCGCAAAGACGTCTCCCGTCCCGGAGCGGTCGCCGCCGACTTTTTCCGTGGAAACGATGAGGGGCGCGCGGCCTTTTTCCGCAATGAAATTTTGCACCGTATTTCCTTCGCAAAGACCCGTAATCACGACCTGTGACGGGCCTTTTTCAATGAGCGCTTCGGCCATTTCGGAAAGTTCTTCCGTCGTCACGCGCCCGCCTTCGGGATACGGCCGTCCCAAAAGTTCACAGCATTCGGTGAGATTCGGCGTCACGACATCGGCATACGCCAAAAGCCGCCGCATTTCCCGGCACATTTCTTCCGTATACGAGGAGTATAGCCGCCCGTTGTCCCCCATGACGGGATCCACCATGACGAGCGTTTCCTCCGTCCGAAACATGTCGATGAAATCGATGACGATCCCGATTTGCTCCGCCGACCCGATGAAACCGGTGGAAATGCCGTCGAAGGTGAGACCGTTTTCTTTCCAATTTTCCATGTAAGGCCGCATTCTCGCCGTGTAATCGTCGATATAATGCGAAGGAAATCCCGTGTGCACGGAAAGAATCGCCGTCGGGAGCGGACATGCCTGCACCCGAAGCGCGGAAATAATCGGCAGCGCCGCCGCAATCGAGCAACGCCCGAAGCCCGTCAAATCATTCACGAGCGCAATTCGTTTCTGTCGTTCCGTAAGCCTTCGCCTCCTTTGTAAAATTTCCCCCATTATACCACAGAACCTGCCCGAACAAATGCCGCGGAAATTTTTCGATTGTTTCCCCTTTCTTCACAAATTTGTTATATAATAAAGGCATCAGATTAACGTATTTTTAAAAGGAGGTTCCCATGGAGTACAAGATGATTCATTATGAAATCGCGAATGAGATTGCGACGATTACGCTGGATTATCCCCCGACGCTGAATGCGCTCGATATGAATATGGCGCTGGAAATCGAAGATGCGCTGGCGGCGGCGGAAAGCGATGCGGGCGTCAAAGTCGTGGTGCTGGCCGGGGCCGGACGCGCGTTTTCCGGCGGCGGCGATATCCGTTTCATGAAAGCGCATTGCGATGAGCCGAATTTTGCGAAAGAATCCATGGCGCCTCTGGCCGGGAAACTGTCCGAGCTGGTGCTGCAAATGAAAAAAATGTCGAAGCTCGTCATTTGCGCGGTCGCAGGTGCGTGCGCGGGCGGCGCGGCGAATCTCGCCTTTGCGTGCGATTTCGTATATGCCGCGGAAAATGCGAAATTCCTGCAGGCTTTCGTCGGCATCGGCCTTTGTCCGGACACCGGCGGCGCGTACACGGTGCCGCGCATGATCGGCACGCATCGCGCGATGGAACTTTTCGTGACGGGGCGCGTCGTCGACGCCGAAGAAGCGCACGTCATCGGTCTCGTGAAAGAAATCACGACGAAAGAAGCGCTTCTCCCGACCGTATACGAATTTGCGGAAAAACTCACGAAAGGCCCGACGCTCGCCTACAGAAATATGAAGAAACTTCTCTTCGAAAGCATGTACAAAGATTTTGAAACGTTCATGAAAGCCGAAGCGGTCTATCTCGGAGAATGCTCCTCCTCCGAAGATTTCAAAGAAGGCATCACGGCATTCTTAGAGAAACGCCCCGCGGAATTTAAGGGAAAATAAGCGTTCCTCAGCTTCTCGAACCATTTGTGCTGATAGACGTCAGACTGTCAGACGCGAGACATGGCCGCCTTCGGCGGCATAAAACATAATCGTCGCGAAGCGACACCTCTTAGCTATGCACTATGCACTATGCACTATGCAC
>CAVJQK010000211.1:0-2890 GCA_963651795.1 Erysipelotrichaceae bacterium
ATGAATTTTTCCCTATATGCTCACTTTCGGGAGAAGGCGTCCGACCGCTTATGGAGCGTGCTTGGCAGGTTCTTGAAGAAACGCCGGCTCTTCCGGAATTTGTCCCCGAACGCACGGTCGTCTACGATGTGCCGAAGGACGAATTTGAAATCACGGTGGAAAACGGCGTGTATTTCGTCCGCGGAAAACGCGTCGAAAAATTGGTGAATATGACGGATTTCGACGATGCGTTCCAGCTTCGCCGTTTCGAAAAAGCATGGAAATTCATGAATTTGGATAAATTGCTGAAGAAACACGGCATTGCGGAAGGGGATACCGTCGATTTGTACGGGATGGAATTTACATTTGCCGAAAAGCGGCAGGATGAGGAATAAGATGCTGAAAGGAAAGCAAAAACAATATTTGAAATCGATTGCAGTGAATATGCCGGCAGTCGTGCAAATCGGAAAAGAAGGTTTGACCGATACGGTGATTCAAAGCGCGGAAGATGCCATCAAAGCGCGTGAACTCATCAAAATTAAAATCAATCAGAATTCGGCGGAGGAAATCGACGATACGGCTCGTGTATTGGAAGAGGCGCTCGGTTGCGAGATTGTCCAAATCATAGGACACAATTGCGTGCTCTTCCGTCAAAAAGAGGAGAAGTCGCATTATGAATTGCCAAAGTAAATCTCGGCGGGACATTATTTTGTCAAAAAAAAGAATCGTCGTAAAAGTAGGGACGAGCTCGATTTTGTACCCGAACGGGAAAATCAAATTCCGTTTCATCGATCATTTGGCGCGGCAAATGTGCGAATTGATGAATCGCGGATGTGAAACGGTACTGGTGACCTCGGGCGCCATCGGTGTCGGTTTCCCGCTTCTGGGTTTCAAAGAAAAGCCGACTTTTTTGCATGAGAAACAGGCTGCCGCCGCCGTGGGACAGGGTTTCCTCATGAATGTCTACGAACGCTCTTTCCAAGATTACGGGCGCCATGTGGGGCAGGTACTCCTGACAAAGGGCGATTCTCTCAATCCCAAACGGTACATGTACGCACGCGGGATGATTAAGGCGCTTTTGAGCCTCGGTGTCATTCCGATTATCAATGAAAACGATGCGGTGGCCGCCGATGAAATCAAAATCGGCGACAATGATACGCTTTCGGCGACGGTGGCCAGTATCGCGGATGCCGATTTGCTGATTTTACTCTCGGATGTGGCCGGTTTGTACGACAAAAATCCCGCTGCTCATGAAGATGCGAAACTTTTGGAAGAAGTGCCGCATTTCACGAGAGATTTATTTAAAATGGCCGGAGGCCCCGGAACAAAAGGCGGGACGGGCGGTATGTATACAAAGCTGCTCGCGGCCGAAATTTGCGTACGTTCCGGCATCGATATGATTATAGCGGCAAGCGATCTTCCGAATGTGTTGTATCGGATTGCGGACGGGGAATCCATCGGAACTTTCTTCCGTGCCGACAGTGCGCACCCGCAATTGAAACGGCGCGAAGTGATTATCGGCGCCGGGATCGACGGAAAAATTTTCGTAGACGAAGGCTGCCGCAATGCGATTTTACATAAAGGCTCCAGTCTTCTTCCGGTCGGAATCATCGGAACGGACGGGTCCTGGGCGGAAGGAGATATCGTTTCCGTCTATTACAAAGAAGAAGAATTGGCGCGCGGGATTGCGCATTACGGCCGCGAAGACGTGGAACGCATACGCGGCGCACACACATCCGATATGGATACGCGCCTGGGTTTCCCGGCGCCTTACGATACCGTCATTCACAGAGATAATTTGTACGTTTTGCATTAAGGTAACAAAAGGGAGGCAACGCAATGACACAGGACGAGCTCTACACACTCGGAAAGGCCGTAAAAGCCGCTTCCGCCGATTTGGCGATTTTGGATGAAACCGAAAAAAATGCCATCCTTCTGGATTTGGCTTCCCGTTTGGAAACGGAGGAAGAAACGATTCTGGCAGCCAATCGAAAAGATATCGATAAAGCGCCGGAATTCGGACTGTCCTCGGCCATGGTCGAGCGCCTGACCGTTTCCCATAAACGCATTGCGGAAATGGCGGAAGGTGTCCGCCAGCTGGCAAAACTTCCCGATCCCTGTCATCGCGTCCTTTCGCGCCGCGTCTTGGCAAACGGTTTGGAATTGATTCGGGAAGCCGTGCCCTTCGGCGTCATTGCGATGATTTACGAATCGCGCCCCAATGTGACGATCGATGCGGCGGCACTTTGCATCAAAAGCGGAAACGCCTGCATCCTGCGCGGCGGCAAAGAGGCACATTTTACCAATGAAGCTTTGACGTTTTTGATTCGGAATATTTTGAAAGATCACGGCGTACGCGAAGATGCCGTTTCCTCTATTCTCGATCCCGACCGTACGCTTATGAATACGCTTCTTGTCATGCGCGAAAGCGTCGATTTGGTCATTCCGCGCGGCGGCGCCGGATTGATTCGTTTCGTATGTGAAAATGCGCGCGTGCCCGTCATTGAAACGGGGAGCGGTATCTGCCATACCTATGTCGACAAAGCGGCCGATGAGCAAAAAGCGATTCCCATCATTTTGAATGCGAAAGTGCAGCGTCCTTCCGTGTGCAATGCGATGGAAACACTTTTGATTCATAAAGATATCGCCGAAAATTTCATTCCCAAATTATTCCCGGTGCTCCGCGCCAAAGGTGTGGAAATCAGAGGCGATGCGGCGGTTTCCGAAATCGATCCTTCGGTCGTGCCGGCCACGGAAGAAGATTGGGCGACGGAATACGGCGATCTGATTTTGTCTGTCCGCATTGTCGATGATGCCGAGGCGGCCGTCGATCATATTTCCCGCTATGGGACGAAGCATTCGGAATGCATCGTGTCCGAAGATAAGGATACCATTCGTTTCTTCATGAATG
>CAVJQK010000212.1:0-2864 GCA_963651795.1 Erysipelotrichaceae bacterium
AAAGATGATTGGCCGCCGTCGCCGCCGTGATGGCGAGCATGACCGTCTTCCACGGATACTTCGCCGCAAACGCGATCGCCAGAAGCTGCGTCTTATCGCCCATTTCCGCCAGCACGACGAAGAGGAACGCGCTGATGAAAGCCACCATCGACGGATCGAAATTCGCACTGATAAATTCTGCCATACAAAACCTCCCATACAAAAAGACATGAAAATTTCTTCCATGTCCGTAGGGCCGAGAATATAAAAAAAAGAGACTCCCGGCATTCCCACGGAAACCTTGCGGTTTCTTGAATGCCTAAAAGTCTCGCCTGGTTAAAACAGCCAAACCGGTCGCCCGGTTAGTATGTTGACTTTGTTTCGAGGGCTACTCCCTTTTAGGAAAAAGCGATGTAGAAATATTATCACGCCCGGAAACTTCTTTCAATAAGAAAATTCTTAGATTTTAATTTTATTTTCATATTTGAAATGGGTTCTCAATGTAGGATGATGGAAAAATTTTTTCATGCATACCGAAAAACGCTTCTCTTTTTCGAGAAGCGTTTTTTTGATTGCGTTTCAGAATGTTTCTTTATGAATCCGTTTCGCATCGTAGTGATCGAGGCGGACGGGGCGATCTGCCGGATGACCTACGGGAATCAGTGCGAAAGGTACGACATCGATCGGCAAATCGAAGAACGAGCGCACGTGGCGGATGCGATCTTCGTAGGGATGTACGGCGACCCATTGCGTGCCGAGGCCGAGATGTTCGGCTTCGACCAAAATGTTTTGCGCGCACGCGCCCATATCCGTTTCCACGCATTCCGGATAGCTGAGGCCGGTCTTATCGAAGAGAAGCATCAGGACGAGCGGCGCTTTGCGAATCGTGCCGGCGGCCATGCTGCTGTGGGACAGAACTTTGATCGAGGGATCGCTGCGTACAATGATGAAATGCCAGGGCGTCTGGTTTCCGGTCGTGCGGGCTTGCATCCCGGCGCGAATCAGGCGATCGACATCTTCCTCCGAGACGGGCTCATCGGTGAATTTCCGCGTGTTTCCTCTTTTCATGATTTCATCCATGGGTCTTCCTCCTTTATTTTCTTTTCGGACGAACAAGTGAAACAAATTTTTCTTATTATGTCTTTGTTTCTTTATCCTTATTATACCATGAATGAAAGGTCTTTTGGGGGAAATAAAAAAATGACGAATGAAGCAAAATGCGTCATTCGTCATTTTTCATTCGTCATATTTTATTTACTCTCAAAAAATGCTTTATATGCTTTCCAAGTTTCGTAAGCATCGGCTTTGGAGAGAAGATCGTAGGGCGCGTGCATGGAGAGCATGGACGTGCCGCAGTCGACGACTTCCGCGCCCCAATTCGCCATCATGAAAGCGATCGTGCCGCCACCGCCCTGGTCGACTTTGCCGAGCTCACCGATTTGCCAGCAGACATCGGCGTCGTTGAAAATGGTACGGACTTTTTGCAAAAATTCCGCATTCGCGTCATTGCTGCCGCTCTTGCCGCGCGCACCGGTAAATTTCGTGAGCGCAATGCCGAATCCCAGAAGCGAAGAATTATCTTTTTCAGTCACTTCCGGATAGAGCGGATCGAGCGCACTATTGACATCGGCGGAAAGCATTTCGCTATTTTCCATTGTTTCATAGAAATCAAGAAGGCTCCCGGCACCCTGCAGCGCGAGAAGTTTCATTACAAATTTCACAAAGTACGACGATTCCATGCCCGTATTGCCGTAAGAACCGATTTCTTCTTTATCCGTCAAAAGCGCCGCCTGCGTCTTTACGCCGGGTTTCGCATCGAAAATCGCCTGCATATTCGCGTACGAGCACACACGATCGTCCTGCCCGTAAGACGCAATGAAAGAACGATCGAGACCGACGTCGCGGCTCTTCGTCGCGGGGACGAGCTCGAGCTCGGAAGCGGCGAAATCTTCTTCCTCGATACCGTATTTGTCTTTGAGAAGTTTCATCACGGCCTCTTTCGGCTTTTCCCCGTCATCGCAATGCGAACCGATGAGCGCCTGCAGCTGCTCACCGGTGACGCCTTCGGCGAGAGATTTTTTCATCTGATCCTGCGCCATGTGAATCAGCAAATCGCTGATGTAGAAAATGGGATCGTCATCGGAAAGGCCGATATTCACGTCGATTTTCTTTCCGTCCTTCGTGTAAACGACGCCGCAAAGTGCGAGCGGCACACAGGTCCACTGATATTTTTTGATGCCGCCGTAATAATGCGTGCGGAAATAGACGAGGCCGTCCTGCTCGCGGACCGGATTTGCCTTGAGGTCGAGGCGCGGCGCATCAATGTGCGAGCCGACGATTTTAATCCCGCTGTGAACGGGTTCTTCACCGATCACGGCCAAAATGACGGATTTTCCTTTTTGATTCCAATAGACTTTGTCACCGGGCACCAGTTTCTCCATTTCATAAAGCGGGCGGAAACCGCGGGCCTCGGCGCGGGCGATAATTTCGGATGCCGCGAGGCGCTCGGTGCGCGCGACGTCCAAAAATTGTTTATATCCTTCGCAATACTCCGTGACGGATTGGCGCTCCTCTGCGGAGAGGCGCTGCCAGACGGATTTTTCTCTGCTGTATCCTTGCATAGTGGGGATCCTCCTTTGTTTTTAATGGAATTATTATAATATTTCGGAAACAAATTATCAATGTGTGCATTTTTCTTGGTGCAGGGGCTCCCGCTTTGCCGCAGTGCGACATTTGCTTATCCTGCTGCGCAGGATGTCCGCTCCTGCGGAGCGGGACTCCCGCTTCGCGAGAGAACGCTGCGCTTTTATCCCGCTGCGCGGGATGGCGCGCCTGCGCCTGCCGCGCGATACACGCGGCATCGGCAAATTTATAACGGTCGGGCA
>CAVJQK010000213.1:0-2862 GCA_963651795.1 Erysipelotrichaceae bacterium
ACAGTCTCGAGCACAAATGTCATCTCAAGCCGAGCGCGCCTCTGCACTCTGCACTCTGCACTCTGCACTTTGCACTCTGCACTCTGCACTTTGCACCTTGCACTTTGCACTACACTTTCGTCTCATCATACTCTATTTTCTTGGCCGTGTCTATGAAACTTTTCACGATGGGGCGGCAGTCTCGCTCCAAATCCAGCAGCGCCCGTTTCTTCTCGATTCCTCCCGCGTAGCCCGTGAGCTTTCCGTCCGCCCCCATGACGCGGTGGCACGGAATGAAAATCGAAATGGGATTGCGCCCGACCGCGCCGCCGACGGCCTGCGCCGACATTTTGGAAACACCGCGCCGCGCGGCGATCATTTTCGCAATTTCTCCGTACGTCATCGTTTCCCCGTACGGAATCCGCCGCAAAATCTCCCACACTTCTTTTTGAAACGGCGTCCCCTGCGGCGAAAGCTTCGGCATGAAATCGGGATTTTTGCCGGCAAAATACAAATCGAGCCAACATCCTGCCTCATCCAAAATCGGATGAACCCCCGGCCTCGCCCCCGCCGGCAATCCTCTTTCATCATATTTCTGCCCCAAAAACCGGCAGCCGACGAGCCCGTCGTCACCGCCCGCCAACGTCATCGCTCCCAAAGGCGAGCTGTACAAGCTTGTGTAAATCATGAGATACTCCTTATATTAGTGCATAGTGCAGAATGTAAAGGGGAAAGGGGAAAGAGGAAAGGGGCTCAGGTGTCGGCTATGCCGACGATTCTTTTATATGCCGGCAAAGCCGGCGAGCGAGCGCAGCGAGCGATTATAAAAATGCCGCGCAGCGCACCGATTAAAAGTCTCACAGTCTCACAGTCTCACAGTCTATCTGCACAAATGACGCAGAAAAGCCGAGCGCGCCCCTTTCCCCTTCCCTCTTCACTCTTTCCCGTTTCTTCTTCCCTCTTCACTCTTTCCCAAACAAAAAGCGCCCGAAGGCGCCTCTCTTATTCCACAATATACACCGTCGCGTCCTTCGTCCCCCACGCATACGCCTGGTCGAGCGAATCGACGCCGACATCCACAATGTTTCCCACGATTGCGCCGCCGATATCATCGGCAATCGCATACCCGTATCCTTCGATGAAAATGATACTTCCGAGCGGAATCACATCCGGATCGACCGCCGCGTGGCCCTTGCCCGCGATGTTTCCGAGAGCCGTATGTCCCCCGCCGCCGCCGTCGTGAGGCGTGTACGACGTCGTACTCATCACCATTTTCTTTTTGTATTGCCCGCGGAACACCGGATCGTCCTCCAGCGCGTCCCACACCGCGTCGGTGCAAATGCCCGTCTGCGGCAAACCTTTGTATTTCTGAAACGCTTTGAGCTGTCTCATCGTGCTGTCGCCGAAAATGCCGTCCATCGAATCGGGCGCAAAGCCGTGGAGCGTCAAAAGATTTTGCAGCCGCGCCACCTTCATGCCGCGCTCGCCGACCGACATTTCCCCGTTTCCGACGGAAACTTCGTCCAGCTCCTTGATCGTCGCCGTATCGAGCCGACCCGTCACATTCAAATCATTATCCTTCTGGAAATCGCGCACCGCCTGCTGCGTCTCCGCGCCGAAAACGCCGTCCGCTTTCCCCGACATATATCCCGTCCGAATGAGCCGTTGCTGATAACGCCTTATCTTCGTGCCGCGATCCCCGCGCTTAAATTCCGTACTTCCGCCCGACCACATCGCGTTTTGCGTTTCCTCATCATAGGCGCCCGTCTGCGGGATACCCTTTTCCTTTTGAAACGCTTTCAGCGCCGCGGCCGTTTTGCTTCCCAAAATGCCGTCCGCTTTATCCTTGAGATATCCGAGCTCGATGAGCTTTTTCTGGCATTCGCGAATATCGTCGCTCCCGACGGCGCCCACCGTTTCCTTCGTCATCTTCACTTCGCGAGCAGGCTTCGTTTCCACGTTTTCTTCCGTTTCCTTCGGCGCCTTCTTCGTGTAGAGCGCATTCAGCGTCGCGTCATTGAAACGACCCGATTCCGCCAGCCCCTCGTCTTTTTGAAATTTGGAAACGGCCGCCCGCGTCTTCTCACCGTACATGCCGTCCGCGCCGCCCGCGAGATACCCCAATTCGATGAGATGCCGCTGCGCTTTTTCGACGAGGACGAAATTGTCTTCGTACACCGGCTTTTTATCGAGATAATCGCGCGTCATTTCGTCGATGATGCCCGAAGTCGGAATGCCGTGCCGATCCTGGTACGCCAAAACGGCCGCCGACGTATCTTTCCCATACACGCCGTCCGCATCGGAGAGAACGCCCGCCGCGACCAATTTTTCCTGATACATGCGCACCGGATTGCCGCGGTTTCCTTCCGTCAGCACCACGCCGCCGCCCGTGCGACCCTTCGTCCCGACCGCCGCGCGGATTCGATCCTGCGTCTCATCATCGGCGATGCCCGTGATCGTCATCCCGTGATGTTTCTGGAAAAGCTCCACCGCTTTCACCGTCGTCGAGCCGTATTCGCCGTCGATTGAGCGCCCCAAATAGCCGACTTTGACCAAAAGCCGCTGCAATTCGGAAACGGATTCCCCCGTCATGCCGCTCTCCAATGTCGCCGCATGCGCGCCGCCGAAAGAAAGCGCGCAAAGAATACAGGCGGTAAACAGTTTCGTCGAACGCTTCACACCCACACCTCCCCGAAAAATTATTTTGCCGAACACATTATATGGCCATATTTTACCACCAAATGCACCTTTTGTAAAAAATCCCCCCGAAAATCGCCCCTCATCCGCCACTTTGGAGGGAAAAGGAGCGGCAAAAATGGGATGGAAACTTTTCGCGTTCCTCCTTTTCGTGTTTCAGCTCACCCGCCCTTTCGTTGAATTGCG
>CAVJQK010000214.1:0-2844 GCA_963651795.1 Erysipelotrichaceae bacterium
ATGTCAATCAATTGAGAAGCGTGGGAAATGGGGGAAATGGGAAATGGGAAATGGGAAATGGGGGAAATGGGAAATGGGAAATGGGAAATGGGAAATGGGAAATGGGGAAATTGAACTGTCCCCTTTGTCAAGGACACGTTCAAAGTGCGACCACCCGATTTTTAGACATTTGCTTTTCTTTCGCCCCCGGATTTTGGACATCTTGGAAACGAGGTCTAAGCATTCGTTTATGGTATTCTTCAAAAATGGGTATTGTAACTTTGTTTTTGTGAAATTTTCTGTAATTAACGTAACAGGTAATCGTCGATGCACGTTCCGAGTTCTTCGGGTGCTCTGGGGATTTTCGGTATGGTCGGTACGTGCGGCACCGCTAATGGATATACTCCGGTTCGAACGAATTCATAGAATTCGTTCGGCGAAAGTTTGGCGAGTTTCCATTGGTACCGATTATTGTTGTAGTAATCCATGTAGTCGTCTACGATTTGCTTGACTTCGTCGAAGGTAAGGGCTTTTTTGAGCTCGCTGCCGATGTAGTCTTTCATATGTCCGTAGAAGCTTTCTTGCGGGGCGTTGTCCCAACAATTTCCTTTTCGTGACATAGATTGCCGAATGTGATATTTCTTCAAAAGTTCTATGTATTTGTAGCTGGTGTAATGGCATCCCTGATCGGAGTGCAAAATGGTTTCGGGATAGAGTGTGTTTCCATGCTTTTCCTTGAGCTGATTAACAGTTTCTAAAACGAATTCAACTTCTAAATTCGTGCTGAGAACGTAGGATAGGATTTGTTTGGTGTAGGCGTCGATGATAGTGGACAAATACGCGTGAGTACCGGCGTAGGGCAGGTATGTGATGTCTGTGAGTAGGATCATTCGCGGCCCGTATTCTTCGAATTGACGCTGCAGAATGTTTTCTTTGGTATTGCTTGTCCGTAATGTTTGCATGAGTTGCCGGTAAGGATTGGCTTTTCGAAGCGGACAAATGAGGTTGTATTTTTTCATGAGGCGTCGGATTTTTTTGACATTCATAATGATAGCCGGCTTTTCATGTTCCAGTGTCATTTTGATTTGTTCGGCGCCTTTGGGCCGGCCGTGTTTTAGATAGGCGGTGAGGATTAGATCGAAATCTTTTCTGTCTTGTTGTTCTTTGGCAGCGCGCGTAGCTGCGGCTTTGCGCCAGGCATAGTATCCGCTTCTGGAGACGTCGGCTGTGGCGCACATGGCTTTGACGGTAAGATTACTGTTTTTCTGCAATGTTTGGTAGATGATTTCGAAAGCGCAGGAGGATTGGTTCATGAGATCGGCACCTACTTTCCGATATTCATGATTCTTGAAATTTTTTTAGAAAGTCTATTTCTTCTCGAAGGAATTCCACTTCTGCCTGTAGTTTCTTCAATTGTTCCTTTTCGGAAAGTTCGGCATCGGGTTTCTTATTTCCGCTTCTTCTTTGCGCGGAATGACCTTCTTGGAATCTGCCGTATTTTTGGTATTCTTTCCGGATGTGGTAAGCGATATTTTTGATACGGTATTCACCCAAAATGGTCGGGTCAATTCCGTATTCTTCGAGAATTTGCCTCGGTGTTTTCCCTTTGTTTCCTTCTTCGTAAAAGATTTCTTTGAATTCTTTTGTGAGGGAAATTTGATAAGGGGAAACGGAATAGACGTAGGGATTTTCTCGAAGAATTTGAATTTGTTCGTCGGTAAATATGTTCCTGTTCATGATGTCCTCCTCATGTCGCTGATTTGAGAATACCATGAACAATTTGGCTTGTCTATTCGTTAATGTTATGAGTACACAGCCGGCTCGCGTTCCGATTTTGATCGGAACGGGGTTCCGGTTTCTGTACATGGTCGCACTTTGGTGTGTCCACACTTATGGGGACAGTATACTTTCCCCTTCACTCTTCCCTCTTCACTCTTCCCCACAACAAAAGCCGAGAAACGAAATGTCTCTCGGCTTTTCTATACACTTCCTTTACATCAATCCGTAATCAACAAGCATCTTTTTAATATGCGCGAGCTCGGCTTCATTCGGTTCCACCATCGGCAGACGGAATTTTCCGCCGGGGAGGCCCAGGAGATTCACGGCCGTCTTGATCGGAATCGGGCTCGTGATGAAGAAAATATCCTTATTGACCGGATACGTTTTCTTGTGGAGCGCGAAGGATTTTTCGATATCGCCTTTTTGGAACGCGTCAATCATGGCGAGCATGTCTTCGCCGATGATGTGAGCGGAAACGGAAACGACGCCCGCGCCGCCGGCAGCCAGAATCGGATAGGTGAAAGAATCATCGCCGCTGTAAATCATGAAATCATCGGGGAGCAGAATTTTTTCCTGCGTCACATGATCCCAGTTTCCGGTCGCGTCTTTAATTGCAACGATATTCGGGCACGCATCGACGAGGCGTTTTACGGTCGCCGGCTGAATGCTGACATTCGTGCGTCCCGGGACATCGTAGAGCATGACGGGAATGTCGATGGCATTGGCAATCGCTTTGAAATGTTGATACATGCCTTCCTGCGTCGGTTTCACGTAGAACGGCACGATGGCGAGAATCGCATCGACCCCCGTTTCCTGTACTTTCTTCGCAAAGGCGCAGGAAGCGACGGTATCGATGCCGCCGGCGTTCCCGATGATCGGAACTTTTTTGCCGGAAGCTCTCGCACCGACTTCGTCGACCATCAAATTATAGAGTTTTAATTTTTCTTCTTCGGACATCGTCGCGCCTTCGCCGGTCGTCGCACCGACCAGAAGGCCTTCCGTCCCGTGATCAATCAAATGTTTCGCCAAAGCCACCGCCGCTTCGTAATCGACGGCGCCCGTTTCCGTAAACGGCGTAATCATAGC
>CAVJQK010000215.1:0-2832 GCA_963651795.1 Erysipelotrichaceae bacterium
GTATCACGACGACGGTGGAGCCGGTGGCGTCGGTCATTTTGTCGTATTTCATTTTCGGGCAGACGTTCGGCTTGGCGGAAACGCTGGGGATTGTGATGATTGTGGTCGCCATCGCGATGCCGGCTTTGTTTCGCAAAAAATCCGAATAGGTTTTATGATATAATAAAAAAACGGGCGGGATTTTGTTTCCGATAGAAACGTCCGCCCGATTTCTTTTGTTTCCACATTTTCGGAGTTTACCATGAACGCTGAATTAATTCGCAATTTTTCCATCATTGCCCATATCGATCACGGGAAATCCACGCTCGCCGATCGTCTCATCGAGATGACGGGGACGGTGGAGAAACGGGATATGGAAGCGCAGATTTTGGATACGATGGATTTGGAACGCGAGCGCGGAATCACCATCAAGGAGCAGAGCGCGCGTCTTTCGTATCGGGCGCATGACGGAAAAACGTATACGTTAAATCTTATCGATACGCCCGGGCATGTCGATTTCAATTACGAAGTGTCGCGGTCTCTTTCGGCGTGCGAAGGCGCGATTTTGATCGTCGACGCGACGCAGGGTGTGCAGGCGCAGACGCTGGCGAACGTCTATCTGGCGCTGGAGCATGATTTGGAAATTATCCCGGTCATCAATAAAATCGATTTGCCGTCCGCCGATCCCGAGCGTGTCAAAGCGGAGGTGGAAAATATCATCGGCATCGATATGAGTGAGGCGATTGAAATCAGCGCCAAGACCGGCCAGGGCGTGGAAAATGTCCTGGAAGCGATCGTGGAGCGGATTCCGCCGCCCGCCGATGAGAATAAGAAACCGCTTCGCGCACTCATTTTCGATGCGATTTTCGATTCGTACAAAGGCGCAATTGCGTACGTGCGCGTGAAAGAGGGGCACATCGAGCCGGGGACGAATATTCGCATGATGGCAAACGGCAAAGTGTACGGTGTGACGGAAGTCGGCCATTTCACGCCGTATCCGGTCGTCGATGAAAAACTTTCCTGCGGGGAAGTGGGATATATCGCGGCCAGCATCAAAGACGTGCACGATTGCGAAGTGGGCGATACCATTACGACGGAAGAAAACGGCGCAGCCGATCCGCTCCCCGGCTATCGCAAAGCGCTTCCGATGGTTTTCTGCGGGCTCTATCCCGTGGAATCGAAGGATTACGAAAATCTCAAAGATTCGCTCGAAAAGCTCAGCATGAACGATGCGGCTTTGGAATATATTCCGGAAACGTCGGCCGCGCTCGGCTTCGGTTTCCGCTGCGGTTTCCTCGGCCTTCTCCACATGGATGTCGTGCAGGAACGCTTGGAACGCGAATACAATTTAAAACTCATCATCACGGCGCCTTCCGTTATTTATCACGTCTACAAGACGGACGGGACGATGGTGCCGGTGGACAATCCGGCGAAACTTCCGCCGACGGGAAATATCGAGCACATCGAAGAGCCGATTGTGAAAGTGAATGTCCTCGTGCCGTCGGATATGGTGGGCGCGGTGATGGATCTGGCGCAAAATCGGCGCGGGGTTTTCCTCAATATGAAATATTTGGATGAGACGCGCGTCGATTTGGAATATAAAATTCCGCTTTGCGAAATTATTTTCGATTTCTTCGATAAACTCAAATCGGCGACAAAAGGCTATGCGTCGCTCGATTATCAATTGGCGGGTTACGAAAAAACGGACGCCGTGCGCCTCGATATTTTGCTGAACGGCGAGCTCATCGATGCGCTTTCCGTCATCGTGCACCGGTCGGTCGCGACATCTCGCGGGCGGCAGCTGGCGCTTCGTTTAAAAGAAATCATTCCGCGCCAGCTCTTCGAAGTGCCGATTCAGGCGGCCATCGGGAGCAAAATCATTGCGCGCGAAACCATTAAAGCGCTTCGCAAAGACGTCCTCGCCAAATGTTACGGCGGCGACATCACGCGCAAGAAAAAACTTCTCGAAAAACAAAAAGAAGGCAAAAAGCGCATGAAACAGGTCGGAAGCGTCGAGCTCCCGCAGGAAGCATTCATGGCGGTCCTCAAAAATGACTGATTGGGGCATTTATATTCACATTCCGTATTGCCAAAGCCGCTGTCGGTATTGCGGCTTTTATTCGACGACGGGTGCGCCGGAGGAAATGTATATCGACGCGCTTTTGGCGGAAGCCGTGCAAAAGAAAAAAGAAATCGGAAACGGAAAGGCGGACACCGTCTATTTGGGCGGCGGTACGCCTTCTCGGCTTCCGGTTTCTTTTTTGACGCGCCTTTTGCGGGGGATTTTTGAAACGTTTCCCATAGCGCCCGAGGCGGAAATCACGATGGAAATGAATCCGTCGGACATGACGGAAGAATATTTGGCGGCCGCGCGCGCGCTCGGGATTAATCGTCTTTCCGTCGGCGTGCAAAGTTTCGATGACAGGCTGCTTTCGGCCATCGGGCGGCGTCACACGGCACGGGAGGCGAAAGCGGCGGTGAAACGCGCGTTTCGTGCCGGTTTCAAAAATATCAGTATCGATCTCATGTATGATTTACCGGGGCAGAGCGCGAAAGATTTTGAAAAATCGCTGCTCGCCGCCGTGCATCTTCCCGTGAGCCACATGTCAATTTACGGCCTTATTTTGGAAGAGGGGACGTCTTTTTATCGCCTGGCGGAAGCGGGGAAATTGCCGCGGCCGACGGAAAGCGAAAGCTGGGCGATGTACGGCGCGATGTGCCGGATTTTGCCGCATTACGGTTTTGCGCGCTATGAAATTTCAAGCTTTGCGAAAAAAGGATGCGAATCGCGTCACAACGAAAAATATTGGCATCTGGACAATTATCTGGGTCTGGGGCCGGCCGCCGCGGGGC
>CAVJQK010000216.1:0-2831 GCA_963651795.1 Erysipelotrichaceae bacterium
CGCTGCTGGATTTCCTGCGCGATTACGGGAAACTTTTCAGTGTGAATTCGATGCTGGCGAAAGACGTCGTGGCGTCTCGCCTGGAGAACGGGATTTCTTTCACGGAATTTTCGTACCAAATTCTGCAATCGATCGATTTTTATCAATTGTATAAAAAGTACGGCATCCGCCTGCAAATCGGCGGGGCGGATCAATGGGGAAACATCACGAACGGCGTGGAAATGATGCGCAAAAAAGAGGGCATCACGGATACGTACGGTCTCACGATTCCGCTGATGCTCAAAGCTGACGGGACGAAGTTCGGGAAAACGGCCGGCGGCGCGGTTTGGCTGGATCCGAAGAAGACTTCGCCGTATGAATTCTATCAATTCTGGTTCAACCAGGACGATCGCGATGTCGTCCGCTACTTAAAGTATTTCACTTTCCTTTCGCACGAAGAAATCGACGCGCTGGAGTCGGAAACTAAAGAACGTCCGGAGGCCAGAAACGCACAGCGTCGTTTGGCGGAATCCATCACGGAATTCGTTCATGGGAAAGAAGGCCTCGAAGAGGCGGCCCGTGTGACGAAAGCGCTTTTTACGGGCGATATCGCGGATCTTTCGGGCGCCGAAATCGAAGGGGCTTTCCGCAATACGGCGGGAAACAAAATTTCCGGCGATGCGATGAATTTGACGGATGTGCTCATGGCGGGCGGCGTGGAAAAATCGAAACGCCAGGCGCGCGAGGATATCGCAAACGGCGCGATTCGCGTGAACGGCATCCAAGTGAAAGATCCGGAGGCAGTCGTTTCCGCCCATCCGAATACGGACGGCAAATACGTCATCGTCCGCAAGGGGAAGAAGAATTACTTCCTCATCGAAATCGAAAAATAATATGAACGACATTTTTGCGCGCACGGCGCGGATACTCGGGGAGGCGGGCGTCGCGGAGCTTTCGGCGAAAACGGTCGCTGTCTTCGGATTGGGCGGCGTCGGTTCGTATGCGGCCGAAGCGCTCGCGCGTGCCGGCATCGGGCATCTCATTTTCATTGACGGCGATGTCGTCGATGTGACGAATTTGAATCGCCAGCTCGTCGCCGATCTCACGACGGTCGGGCGCCCGAAAGCGGAAGTCGCGGCCGAGCGCGCGAGGCGCGTGAATGGGGCGGTCGACGTGCGCGCCGTCGTTTCCTACTACCTGCCGGACGACACCGATTTTATCGAAAATCTCGGTGCCGATTTTGTGATTGACGCCATCGACGACGTGCCGGCGAAAGTTTCCATCATAGAAACTTGCATGCGCTGCGGGATTCCCATCGCCTCTTCCATGGGCACGGGAAACCGCCTGCATCCGGAAATGCTGAAAATTTCGGACATTTCCAAGACATCCGTCTGCCCGCTCGCGCGGAAAATGCGCCGCGAACTCAAAAGCCGCGGTATTTTGCGTCTTCCCGTCGTCTGGTCGGAAGAAATTCCCGTGAAACCGCAGGGAGAGGGCCACGCGCCCGGTTCCGTTTCCTTCGTGCCCCCCGTCGCCGGAATGATCCTCGCCGGGTACGCGGTACGAAAACTTCTCCATATTGAAGAAAAATCTTGACATAAATTGACAAATATATAAAGAAGGTAATCGCCTTGCAAAATCAAAATTTCGCGCATCGTCTGTGCCTTACGGCCGCGGCTGCCGCGCTGACATTTCTGATGACCGTAATTCCGAAAATTCCGATTCCGCTCGGATATGCCCATCTGGGCGACGCGGTGATTTTCTTATTACCCTTTTTCCTCCGGCGTCGCGATGCGGCCCTCGCCGCCGCCGTCGGATCGGCACTCGCCGATTTATTGGGCGGTTTCCCCATTTGGATACTCCCCACACTCCTCATCAAATACGGCATGGTGCGCATCGCCGCGCCCTTCGCGGGACATTATTTCCTGCGCGCTGCCGCCGGTTTCGTCCTCTCCTCCCTTTGGATGGCCGCCGGTTACACCGTCTTCGGCGCGATTTTCTACGACAGTGTGGAAACGGGGCTCCTGCAGCTCCCCGGACTCCTCGCCGAAGGTGCCGTGAATACCGCCGTTGCACTCATTTTGCTGATAGTTTTTAACAAAACCGAATTTTTAAAATAAGAAAGGACAGTTTCCATGGACAACACAGGTAAAAAAGTCAAAGTGCATTACGAAGGCACATTCAACGACGGCACGAAATTCGATTCCTCCTATGATCGCGGCGAACCGATCGAATTCACCGTCGGCAAAGGTCAGATGATTAAAGGTTTCGACGCCGCCGTGAAAGATATGGAAATCGGCGAAATCAAAAATATCCATCTCATGCCGGAAGAAGCCTACGGCATCGCCGATCCGGCGAACGTCATGACACTCCCGCTCGAAAATCTGCCGGGCATCGAAGAATTCGAAGTCGGCGCGCGCGTGTACGTGAACAGCCCCATGGGACCGTTCCCGGTCACCATCGCGGGAAAGACCGAGGACACTGTCACCCTCGATGCCAACCATGAAATGGCGGGGAAGGAGCTCAATTTCAAAATTGAGCTCGTCTCAATAAAATAATCGGAAACAAAAGAAACGACGCACCAAGCGTCGTTTTTTTATTGCGCATTTTTTCTTGGCTCCCCTGAAAGGGGAGCTGGCACGAGCGGAGCGAAGCGCCTCCCGGGTCGCTCACTATGTGAGAGCATAGCGGTAGGGGACCTCTTTATTTATATTATATATATAATCATATTATATAAAGCCCATATTCCATAATCTTATCGTTCCATTCGCCGAATCTATGTCGCCGCCGCATGTGACACCTGTCAAGCCCTCTTTTCGAAGGCGACCTTCCGGTGGACGGTCGCCGGTGCC
>CAVJQK010000217.1:0-2818 GCA_963651795.1 Erysipelotrichaceae bacterium
AGTGCAAAGTGCAAAGTGCAAAGTGCAAAGTGCAAAGTGCAAAGTGCAAAGTGCATAGTGCGAGGTGTCGCTTCGCGACGAATCTGTTATATGCCGGCTTCGCCGGCGAGCGAGCGCAGCGAGCGATTAAAAAAATCTCGCCGAAGGCGACACCTGAAGCGCATCAACGCATCAACGCATCAACGCATCAGCGCATATCCGACAAAAAACCGTGAATGCATTTCACGGTTTTTTGTTGCGCCTTGGGGCGGTTTATTTTATAATAAAATACAGTATTGTGGTGAATTGTATTCTTTTGAATTTTGTTTCGGAAAAAAGGTCCGGTTTCTTTTTTCCCGAAGCGGGTGAAAGGAGATTTTTCATATGAAAGTGAATTTGAAAACGGCGGCTGCGGCGTGCGTTGTTTCCGCGATGCTCGGAGCGGGGATTTCTTCCGTTTCCGCTTTCAGTCTGGGAGATGTATTGGGCGGTGCCGTGAAAATCGGCGGCGTCGGGGTTTTGGTTTCCAAATACGGTGAACAAATTAACAGTGCCATCAATTCCGTGATGATGAAAAACGGGGCGGGCACGAATTATGCGACGAAAGTGGTGCCGATCGTGAGTGTCGGCGGCAGCGGATACATCGGCGCGGCGCAGGTCATCGGCAGTGCGGCGCAGGTGGAAAAAGTGCAGGCGGTGGGGCAGTTGGAACTCGGCATTAATGAGCAGCTTCTTCGCGCCAAAGGCCTGATTCCGATGGACAGTACGAATCCCACGAATTTTTCCCGTGTACAGGGTGTCGGCGTGTCGGCCGTCATCGATTTGAAGTTGTGAGGTGGAGACGATGAAAAAAATCTTTTTGGCGGCAGCGGTGGCGGCGGCTTTGGCTTCTTCGGTGATGGCGGCGGAACCGACGACGCTGACGGATCGTGTGGATAAGCTCGATGAGGTGATTTTCGGCAGCACGCAGTCCGGGCCTTTCCTGGATCGTGTCGGAAATATGGATAAATCGATTTACGGCAAAGTGTACGATAATCAGGGCTTGGATGAACGCGTCGAAGATTTGTATCGTGACGTGGTGCGCGGCAAGGACGGCGAGCAGGCGGCGCTTTCCACGCGTGTCAATACGCTTGAATATTATTTGACGGATGAAATTAAGCAGGACGGCATCGTGACGCGTGCCGAAGAATTGGAAGATACGGTCTGGGGTCAGGCGAAGACGGGTTCTTTGCAGGCGCGTGTCGGTGAAATGGAAAAATCGGTGTACGGCGATACGCATTTCGAATTGGAGCAGGTGACGCTGCCGGCGAATACCGTTTTCAAAATTTCCATGAATGAGGATTTGAGTTCGAAGACGAATCAGGTCGGCGATGCGGTGCATTTCTCCGTCGAGGAGGATGTGAAGGTCGATGATGTCGTGGTGCTTCCGCGCGGTGCGCAGGGCAGCGGTGTCGTGACGAAGGTGACGCGGCCGAAGGTGTTCGGACAGAACGGCTCGATGGAAATTTCTTTCAATCAGGTCTTCTCCATCGATGATGAGGAAATCCCGACGTATTTGGGGACGGAATCGAAGGAGCAGATTAAGATGGCCGGTGCGGCTGTCGGTGCGTCCGTCATCGGAGCGCTCGCGTTGGGGCCGGTCGGGCTCGTCGGCGGGCTTTTCGTCAAGGGCAAACATGTACAGATTCCGGCGGGTTCGGTGTTGTACATTCAGACGCAGCAGGATGTGACGACGCGCGGCATGAAGCAGAAAGAGGGCGCGCCGAAGTATAAATTGACGCATCCGTCCGATGATGTGAAAGTGGAAATCAAATCGACGGATACGGTGAAGAAGACGGCGGTGGCCGAGGAAACAAAGAGTTCGACGACGGAAACGAGTGATGACAACTCGGTCGTCATTGTGAAAGCCGGCGAGTAATGAATAATAAAATTTGGTTGGGAGCCGCGGTTTTTGCGTTGCTTTTGAGCGGCGGTACGTATGCGGCGGAAGAATCGCGGACGGATATTTCCGAAATTGCGCGGACGGGTATTTTCGAGGCGAATTCGGAAGAACCGGCGGAAACGGAGTCGGAAGCGGAGCCGGAGGTAAAGCCGGCAAAGGCCGAAAAAGGCAAAAAAGGAAAAGGGGATATGGTTTCCCCCGAAAATCCGATTATCATTTCCGCGGATGTGATGCGTTACAATACGAAATCCGGCAATGTGCGCGCCTACGGCGATGTGGATATGAAACACGCGGGCGAGCGCTACCGGACGGAGCATATTTACGGAAATCAGAAGACGCAGCATTTCGTCATTCCGACGGAGGTCACGTGGACGGCGCCCGGTAATGTCGCCACGGCCGAGCGCGCGGAGTACGACGGCGAAAAAGGCATCAGCACTTTTGAGAAACTGAGCGGCTGGAACCAAGGCCTGTATTATTACCGCGGCGAATCCGGGACTTACAATCGCCTGACGAAAGTGGCGACGGTCGATAAGGTGTATTTCACGACGAAACATGCCGTCGCGCGCGTGCCGGATTATCGCATCGAAGCGGATTCCGTCGACATTTATCCGGGCGAACGATATGTGGCGCACAATCCGGCTCTCTATATCAAAAATACGCGTCTCTTTTCGATGAGTTCCTATACGGGCTCTTTGAAACACGATCGCATCAGCATTTGGTCTCTCATCCCGATGCCGGGCTACGACAGCCACAACGGTTTCGGGCTCCGGAGCTCGATTGAAATTCCTCTGGGCGGGCCGACGAGCCGTCTGACTTTCTACGCACGCCTTGCCTGGTATACGAAACAGGGCTTCACGCCGGACGTCGGTTTCCGCTACGAAACCCCGCAGGGCACAT
>CAVJQK010000218.1:0-2791 GCA_963651795.1 Erysipelotrichaceae bacterium
TCCCGAAAGTGAGCATATCGGGAAAAATTCATATCCGGCTTCCGTGATTTCCTTTTTCAGGGTTTCCAATTGCTTCTCGTCTTCGATAAGATCGATTTTATTGGCGGCCACGATTTGTTTCTTTTCGGCCAATCGCGGACTGTAAATTTCCAATTCTTTATTGATGGCGCGGAAATCTTCTATCGGATTGCGCCCTTCGCTTCCCGCCGCGTCCAAAACGTGAATCAGGACGCGCGTACGTTCGACATGACGCAAAAATTCATAGCCGAGCCCCACGCCTTGGCTGGCGCCCTCGATAAGGCCCGGAATATCGGCCATCACAAAACTTCTGTCGTCGGACAGCTCCACGACACCCAAATGCGGCTCCAAAGTCGTGAAATGATACGCCGCCACTTCGGGACGCGCGCCGGATACTTTCCGAATCAGGCTCGATTTTCCCACGCTCGGGAAACCCAAAAGGCCTACATCGGCCAAAACTTTGAGCTCCAGGCGGATTTCTTTTTCTTCGCCCGGTTCCCCTTTCTCGGCATACGTGGGCGCGCGAACGGAAGACGTCGCAAAATGCTGGTTTCCGCGTCCGCCTTTTCCGCCTCTCACCAGCAATGCTTCCTGCCCCACATGCGTGAGATCGGCCAAAAGCTCATCCGTTTTTACGTCGTACACCATCGTTCCCGGCGGCACCGGAATAATCACGTCCTCGGCCGATGCGCCGTACATATTTTTCGAGCCGCCCGTTTCGCCGTTTTTGGCGGCAAATTTACGATGGCGACGAAAATCCATCAGCGTATTGATATTGGCGGCGGCTCTCACAATGACGGATCCGCCCTTACCGCCGTCCCCGCCCGAAGGCCCTCCGCGCGGTACATATTTTTCCCGGCGAAACGAAACCATCCCGTCTCCGCCGGCACCCGAAACCACAATAATTCGCGCTTTGTCTATAAACATAAGATTCCCGTTTCCGTTTCATTCAATCGCAGAAAATAAAAATTGCATAATATGGTAATTTATATTATACCACGGGAAAATAAGGAAAGATACCGAAGAAACGGGAACGATTTATTTGTAACGGAACCAATGCCAAAGCGGAAGAAGCCACACGTAAGCGGCCGCCGCGACGGATGAGGACGGCGCGCCGACGGATTCCAACGGCACGGCGCAGGCAATGGACCACGGTACCAAAGCGGCAATCATGACGACGGAATTTTCCAAAGCGATCGCTCTTTGCGTTTTATCTTCGTAAAAATCGCCGCATAATTCATTTGTCAGCATAATAGCCAATGTTTGGTTGCAGGCAATCGCGGAATTTAAGAAAGACATCAGAATCATGACACCAAAGCGCCCCGCTCTTTCGGAAAGTTTCCGCAATTTTTCTTTCAGACCGTCCAGCATGCCCGTGCCGTGAAAAATGCCGATATAGGAAGAGGAAATACACACAATGGCCGCGACGCGGAGCATGGAAACCACGCCTCCCCCGCCCAAAAGCATTTGCAAATTTTCCCTTTCGGAAGAAAATCCGAAAACGGCCGCGTACAAAAGATCCGGGACGGTCACATGTTGAAACAGCAGCGCGCAGACCGCGGCGAGTAAAATACCGACCGAAAGCGTACATTTCACCGGCACGCGAAAAGCGCCCAGCAGCAAAATCGCCGCCGCCGGGAGAAGTACGGGAATGCTCAAATCAAAATATTCGGAAAAGACGGAAAGCTGCGAAATTTGAATCTCCCCGCTCTCATTTCCCCAAAATCCGATGCCGAAATAAAAAACACATGTCAGGACAAAAGGCACGGCCGCCGTCCGAAACATGTTGCGAATATTATCATATAAATCAGTATGCGTGATTTCGCTCACCAAAAGAGCCGATGTGGAAACGGGCGAGCAGCGATCTCCGAAATAAATGCCGCTTAAAATTGCGCCGCCCATTGCCGCGGGATCGGCTCCGAGCCCCATGCCCATCGTCATGCAAATGACACCCATCGTGGCGGCCGTCGCAAAAGAACTGCCGAAAAGAAAGGAAACGGCACCGTTTAACAGAAATGTCAAAACCAAAATCAGTTCCGGGCGAATCCATTTCGATGCATAAAAGACGATGGCCGGAATGGTCCCCGCCGAGCGCCACACGGCCGTCAAAATTCCGATTAACATAAACGTAATCAAAATATTCTTGGCGGCAAAAATCCCGTCGGCCGATAATGTGACAAGTTTCCCGAAACGAAATCCTTTTTTCAATCCGTAAAAGATAAACAGCACCCAACCCGCCGCCAGTGCCGCGACCAAAGAGCCGTCGCACAAAATCACGGCGAGCAGCATCGCGCAAAATAATAAAAGCACAGCGACTTCCATGTGGTTTCCTTTCATAAAAAAAGCCATGCCGATCCGAAAATCCGACATGGCTTCTTTGCCGTTATCCTATTTTAAATGTTTTCTTCAGATTTTTGACGAAACGATCCACAATTCTTTGATAGACATCGATGGGATCGTCCGAATATCTTCTGTCGCGGGAATCTTCGCTCGTGGCGATTAAATCTCCCGTGCTTACATCATACCATTCAAATGAGCAGGAAACAAGAGCGTGACCGACATAGGTGTCCGGCACAAAATACGGATAACTTTCGGTGTAATAATCTCTGTGGACATGTCCTTTTTTATCCACCCACGACCGCTCAAAGCGACGGGTCCGCCATTCCGTATGCGCCGGAATGAGTTCCGTGGCGACACCGTAAGTATGAAGACGCGGCTGAATAAAAATTTCGGCACCGGATTCGATGACTTTTTCCGCAAGCGTGATTTTCTC
>CAVJQK010000219.1:0-2787 GCA_963651795.1 Erysipelotrichaceae bacterium
GTAATGATTAGTTTGAAGAAACTGTGCGTCGGCGCACTGCTGACGGGTGCCATGCTGGGAGCGGCGGGCCTTTCCGCCCCCGTGGATGCCGGAAAAATCGAAGACATCCAAGCACGCGGCACACTCCTCGTCGGAAGTACCGGAGACTACAAGCCGATGAGCTACCTCAATAAGGAAACAGGGGAATACGAAGGCTTTGACTGCGAAGTCGCCGAACTTTTGGCAAAATCCCTCGGCGTTACCGTCGAATACGTTCCCACCACGTGGAAGACCCTCCAGGAAGACACGATGGCCGGCAAATTCGATATCGCCATCAGCGGCATTACACGCACCTTTGCGCGCGAACAGAAAATGAATATGTCCCGCGGCTACCTCACATTCGGCAAAACCATCCTCTGCCGCAAAGAAGACGCCGGGAAATTCAAATCCGAAGCCGATCTCAATCGCAAAGACATCCGCGTCATGTGCAACCCGGGCGGCACGAATGAAAAATTCGCCCTCGCAAACCTCCCCGATTGCACCCTCCTCGTCCATCCGCAAAACGCCGAAATCCCCGGCCTCATCGCCGAAGGCAAAGCCGACGTCATGATCACGGAAACGATGGAAGCCCGCCGCTACGTCCGCGACGATCCGCGCCTGGCAGCGCCGCTCATCGATGAACCCTTCACCAAGAGCCGCTTCGGCATCCTCATGGCCAAAGGCGACCAAGACTGGCTGAACTACGTCAATTTCTTCATGGAAGAAAAAGAAACCGACGGCACCTTGGATCGCCTCGAAGAACAGTACATCAAATAACATATTCCCGAAAAAAGGAAATACAAAAAACGCCGTTTCTCCCACAGTCATTTCGACTATAAGAGAAACGGCGTTTTAGCTTGCTTTTACCAACAGATACCATCAGGCAATTCGTGTGTTTCCAGCATTTTTCGATATTGATCGGCATACTCCTTTGCTTCCGGCGTTAGCGTTTCTATCGCATTGGAGCAAATAGCTTTCAATTCAAAATAAAGCTTTTCGTCATTCCTCATATCTTCCGGAAACAGTTCCCATATTTCATCTACCAAAGCATCCGCTTTTTCTCCCAATTCTTCATCATGCCCTTTGCATCCGACCGGATATTGAAGAGGAAACCCTTTATTGGCCAAAACTTGCCGGAAAAAATCATCCAATATACTCAGTAATTCATCCTTTCGGAAATCCACCGATTTTTCGAATATTTCCGGCTCCCCTTCGTAGAATCTTACTTTTATATGCAACCGGAAACAATCATCGCTCAACCGAAATACGTCTAAATATACTTCATTATCGTCATTCCAATACCAAGAAATTTTATCGCCCTTCCAATACAAACTCACATTATCTTTCCCGTAATCACGGACGGCAATGTAGACCTCCATGAGATCTATCACCCGATCGAACGCCTCGTCAAAAGATTGAAAAAATGTTTCCCCATCCACCGTAATCCGCAAATACATCCATCCGACGGTTAATGCATCTACCTGAAAATCCAATTTTTTATCCGGCCGAAAAACCTTCGTAGTAGTTCTCATTTCCAATTCTTCATCCGCTGTCATCATTTCCTCCTTGATTTACCGTAATACCGCCTCAATAAAAATATACCACATTAAAACGGCAGCCGATTTTTCCTCGACTGCCGTCATTATAAGAAATAAATTCCCACCCGTTTCATTCCGACGCGCCGATGACCGTTGTTTCCGAAAGCGTATCCGAAATCACTTGTAACATGAATTCGACAAAAGCACTGCATTCACCCGCTTTATCCGATTCTCCGAGCGCCGCGTAATACGCATCCTGCCGCGTGCGAATCAATTCTTCCACGGGAAGCCAGAAAAAGAGCTCATTCCATGCTCCCAAAAGCAGCGTATGCCACATGCGCCCCATACGCCCGTTTCCGTCCGCGAAAGGATGAATGAATTCAAATTCATAATGAAATATCGTCGATTTAATAAGCGGCGGCAACTCCGATTTTTTATACCAAGCAAATAAATCCTCCACCTGCCCCTGCACCAACGTCGCAGGCGGCGCCATGTGAATCATGTGTTTTCCTTCAAAAACTCCGACTCCGCCCGCACGAAACTTTCCGTTTTCACCGATAAGACCTTCCATCATTTTTCGATGCGCCGCCAGAAGATCTTCCACGCTATACGGATCCAGCTCCGGCATCATATCATAGGTCTCATACGCATTTTGCACTTCCCGAATTTCATTGGGATTTCCGAGAATCCGCTTCCCGGCCAAAATGGCCGTGACTTGCTCCAGCGTCAAAGAATTTTGCTCAATGGCAAGCGTCGCATGAATTGTCTTAATCCGATTTTCCTTGCGAAGGCGAGGATTCACGCTCCCATGAGAAAGCACGGTCATCCTCCCGACCGCTTCCCCGATCGCCATCGCCAAATTCATAATGGATTCCGTCATATGAAACGGCGACACATACTCACTCATCACTGATTCTCCTTTTCACGGAAAGCAAAAACACGCGCAGCTCATCATACATTAAAGTATACCATATTTCCCCGTTCACAAATTCAATTCGTACATTTTATACTCCACAAGCCCCGTATCTTCGTAATACATATCCTTGGCGATAACGAAACGGAAACCACAGGCAATATAGAGACGCTCCGCTTCCCGGCAGGCAGAAAGGACGTCCAGACGGATCACTTTTTTCCCCTGCCGCCGCGCCAGATTTACGATTTCCCGAACGACGATTTTCCCGACGCCCTTTTTCTGCAAAGACGGATGCACCGCCAGCGTATGCACATAGAG
>CAVJQK010000220.1:0-2749 GCA_963651795.1 Erysipelotrichaceae bacterium
GCTCTGGCAAGTTGATGCGAAAATAAAATTATTTTCTTCTCTATTACTGCTAAATTTCCGAAAACAGAAAAATGACCTCGGGTAAAATTTCCTTCGGTCAACTGCCGCGGATTATAGCACAGAGAAAAAATTTTGTCGAATTTTTCGGAAACGCGGCGCGCGCCCATTTCCTTGTCAATTGATTTTGATTGTGTTACCATTAAAATAATCCGGGAAATTATAATAAAGGAGTAAACTTTTATGGCAAATGGAAAGAATGCGCAGGCGGCGATGTTTCGTGCGGCCGTGATTTTGGCGCTCGCGGGAGCGTCGTTCGTTTCTTATACGGCGAATGCTACCGATTATACCGGGTATTATAAGCCGGGGCGTTTGGATTGGACGGACAGTTCCAATTTTAAGGGCACGGTGAATTTGGATAACAAGAAAGCCACCGTCGATTTGTCCGATTTATCGGTCTACAATGAATCGACCGGGCGCAAGCGCCTGGTGTGCGTACTGGCTCGCTCAAGTTATGAAGGGTCCCGCGATTATTCGTTGAATTATGTCATGGGCGATAAATGGACGGCGGAAGAAGTCCGGAAAACGTCGGACATGGATGACCTGATCGGAAGCCCCAATGAATGGGTGGGGCCGGGTGTCGCCGCCGGGTACATCGATACGACGTCCACGCTCAGTAATAAATCTTTGGTTCTTGCCAATAATCATCGCGAGCACGCCAATATTTATTGGTGGGAAGCGAATTACGGTTTCTTTCAAATGTTTTACAAAGGCTGGGTCGTATTTTATACGGTAGACGAAGCACCTACATCGTCTTTGACGTTCCAAGATCCGAATATCACTTGGGAAGACGGGGCGACGTTTATTACGATGGATCACAGATTCGATTTGGGGAAAGACGGGCTTTCTTTTGATTTGGATTCCGTAAATATCCAAAATCCGGAGCAATTGACGGTCGGCTCGTCCATGGTGCTGCTGAATGACGGCGGATATTACGATTACACCGGTTTTTACGATAAGGTAAAAGGCGCGACGTTTCAAAAGAAAGAAATGAATTATACGCAAAACCCCGCCGCATCGGTTACCGTATCGGGACTTTCCACGGTCGAGACAAGTGTGAGAAAGGAAACGTCTTCCGATTCTTTGATTTTAACCGCCGATAATCATGTCAATTCGGTGACTGTGTATTTGGATAAAATCGGAAAAGGCACGACGGATGCCGACGGAAACGTGACAATCGATCAGTGGACGGATGGTGCGACGCTTTTTTCGAGTGCGATCGGGCAAGATTATGCGACGAATCCCTTGACGCTTAACGTTAACAGCCGATACGGCATTTACAATAATATGACAGATGAGAGCGCAAAATCCGGCTCCTCCATGATTTTGGCAAAATTTACCGGCACCAATGCCGATCAAATTTCTATGAAATACAATGGAATTAATATACGAAGTGATATACAAAAATTGAGTGCCTACAGCGTATTTTTTAAAGATGCGTCTGCGGGCGGGATTGTTGCGAGCGGCTCGCACCAAGACTTATTTATTTTCGCAAAAGACAGCGGGACCTATACGCTCTCGTATCGGATTGGCGATAAAAGTATTTCAGACTTTACCGGGAAAGACACCGGTATCGATCTTTCCGATGCGGCGGGCGGTTTTGTCGCGGATGATACGTATAAAATGTCGTCGAATGTCACGCTTAATGTGAGCGACAGCGATTTCAAATGGATAAATAAGGAAAATGCGAAAGAATTTACGCTGATAGACGTAAGCAAAGCGCAAGGCACGGGCGTGCTTTCCGTCAAGAGCCAAGATGACGCCGAAGGGAATACGGCAAGACTTGCCGGCACGGAATATACGGAAGAGGCGGCGATAAACGGCGTCACGGCATCGGGGACGAAAAACGATATTCTCTTTACGGTAGCCGATGGCGGAAAGAAAATCAATGTATCGACGGCCTCCGATCCGATGATTCGGAAAGTCACCCTGGGGACGATTGATCTTTCCAAAAACGCGCGCAAGCTTTCCGATCTTTATAAGAGTGGAACGATTGATGCGGAAAATCTCGGACTTACGGGATTTACGATGCAAAATATCGCCGCTGTCGGTAAATCGTATACTTTGGCTATGGCGACCGGGACGAATAACTTCGCCACAGGTTGGACGGGACTTCCGACCGGGACAAAAAACATTTCCATCGATTATACGACCGGCATCACGGGATCGATGGTCGGGACGATGAATACGACGGATGGAAATATTAATTTTGTGTCAAACGGTCTTGATACGCTGACATTCGGTGAAAATATCGCGTGGGATACGAGCAAGACAGCCGTCACGCTCACCGACGGTACACTGGGCGCAATTGATTTCTCGAAAATTTCCTTTACGGGAAAAGATAATACCGCCACCGAAACCGTGCATCTTTTGGATGCAAAAAATATGGAAGGCGATATGGCGCTTACGGCTCCCACCGATTGGACGGAAAGCACAAGCCTTGACAGCACGGCCAATATTACGACCTATACCGGAAATGTACGCGAAGAAAAAGTGACGCAAGAAGGCGGCATCGAAGGCGGAATTGCGCTCACCCTTGACCGCGTCGATGAAATTGTCGCAACAAGAATCCAAAATGAGGACACGACACAAAATCTCACGCTGGACTATCTTTCAAACAAAGCCTTTGCCAAAACATTTGCCATCGGAAACGGAATCAAATGGGTGAAAGACGGGACGGCAATTAAGCTCA
>CAVJQK010000221.1:0-2747 GCA_963651795.1 Erysipelotrichaceae bacterium
ACGGTAAATCCACGGTGCTACAAACAGGAGGTCACTTCATATTATCTAATTGCTATTTGCTAATTGCTAATTTTTGGCAAAACAGTTACAATAGCACAGATTGAAGGATTGAACTGAAAGGAATTTTATCGTGAAAAGAGTACAACATACCATCGCGAAATCGGTTTCCTTTTCCGGAAACGGATTGCATTCGGGCTTGCCGGTCGAGATGACACTCGTGCCGGCGGCGGCGGGGACGGGCATCGTTTTTTGCCGGACGGATCTCGTCGGAAAACCGCAAGTCGCGGCGCGACCGGATTTCGTGACGGATACGAATCGTGCGACCACACTCACTTGCGGAGACGCGCGCGTTTTCACCGTAGAGCACGTACTTTCGGCGCTCTACGCGATGGAAATCGACAATTGCACCATCGAAATGGACAGCCCCGAGCCCCCGGTCGCCGACGGCGGCGCGAAAACCTTCGTCGACATGATCCTCGAAGCGGGCATCCGCGATTTGGAAACGGAAGCCGATATTCTCACACTGCCGCATTCGATTGCGGCCTACGAAGGGCAAAAATTCATCGCCGCCCTCCCGTACGACGGGCTCCGCATCACCTACACCTCGATGAATCCGCATCCGATGCTCGGCACGCAAGTCCTCGATATTGAAATCAATCCGGAAACGTACCGCGCGGAAATCGCGGCCGCGCGCACCATCGGTTTCACATGGGAACTCGAAGCCATGCGAAAAATGGGACTCGGAAAAGGCGGCACCCTCGAAAACGCGATCGTCTATTCGGAAACGGGATGCCTCTCGAAGCTGCACTGGCAAGACGAACTTGTGCGTCACAAAATTCTTGATATTTTGGGAGACATCTCCTTAGTCGGCCCCGTCTCCGCCCACATCATAGCGGTGAACGGCAGCCACAAGCTCAACGGAGAACTTTCGGAGAAACTCCTCGCGCTTCGCACGAAATAAAAGGCATGCCCCATGCCGCATACCCTTCTCGAAATGTTTGCACAAAAGTTTTTATATCTCAATGGAGGAGAAAAATACTATGGAACTCGACGTCACACAGATTATGGACATTTTGCCGCATCGCTACCCGATGCTCATGGTCGACAAAATCACCGAACTCGTCCCGATGGACTACGCCGTCGGCATTAAATGCGTCACCGCGAATGAGCCGCAATTCCTCGGCCATTTCCCCGGCAAACCCATCATGCCCGGCGCCCTCATTTGTGAAGCAATGGCACAGGTCGGTGGCGTCTGCCTGCTCTACCCCGAAGAAAATCGCGGTCTCATCCCCATGTTCACCGGCATGGACAAAGTCCGCTTCCGCTCCCCGGCCGTCCCCGGCGACGTCATGGTCATGCGTGCGACCATCGAACGCGTGCACGGCCGCATGGGCCGCGTCCACTGCGAAAGCCACGTCGACGGCGAGCTCAAAGCCAGCGCGGACTTCATGTTCTACCTGCTGGATCCGAACGAAGCCTTAAAGAAATAACAGACAGCAAAACGGCTGTTTCCGAAAGAATTTGCGAGATTTTGCGAGGAAATGTTTCCAAATCGTCAAAATCTCGTAAATTTTGCTGTATAAAAAAGTTTTTGAAACAAAGAATATGTATCAAACAAGGTGGACACCCTGTGTTTTCGCATGCGCCCGGGAAACGCGCGGAAACGAAACGGGGCGTCCGTTTCTTACCATTTATAGGGAGAAATTTTACGGAGGCAGAGGATTATGGAATTGAAAATGGTCAAGCAGGCGGAGCCGCAAATTCACGAAGGCGCCGTCGTCGATCCCACCGCCGTCATTCACAAAAATGTCGTTATCGGTCCTTTTGCGGTCATCGGTCCGAATTGTGAAATCGGCGAAGGTACGGTCATCGGCGCGAACGCGGTCATCGCGAAAAACGTGCGGATGGGAAAGAACAACCACATCTATCCCGGCGCCGTCATCGGCGAGGACCCGCAGGACTTGAAATATGAAGGCGAATACAGCACCGTCGTCATCGGAGACGGCAATCTCATCCGCGAATTTTGCACCATCCATCGCGGGACGGGCGAAAATTCGGAAACCGTCGTCGGTTCCTACAATATGTTCCAGGCGTACACGCACATCGCGCACAATTGTATTATCGGAAACCATATCGTCATCTCCGGCTACTCCGGCATCGCCGGCCACGGGATCATCGAAGACTACGCCGTCGTCGGCGCCATGTCCGGCATTCACCAATTTGTGAAAATCGGCGAAGGCGCGATGGTCGGCGGCATGTCGAAAATCGTGCAGGACATCTGCCCCTACGTCATCGCCGACGGAAACCCCGCCCGCGTCGTGGGTCTCAACAGCGTCGGCCTCTCCCGCCGCGGCATCAGCGCGGAAACGAAGGGCGATCTCAAAAAAGCCTACCGCCTCATTTTCCGTTCGAATTTGAAACTGGTAGACGCCATCGCGGAAATGGAACAAGAACTCGGCGCCTCCAGAGAAATCGAACACCTCCTCCGCTTCCTCCGCAACTGCGACAGAGGACTGTGCAGAGCGAGAGAAAGATAAACATTTGCAATGAAAAAGCTTCAAGGACATCAGTGCCTTGAGGCTTTTTTGAATTAGCAATTAGCAATTAGCAATTAGCAATTAGCAATTCAGGATGCGCTACGCGCATATCATGTCGTATGCCTCAAACGCCGGCGGGCTTGCCCACTCTCGAAGCATACGAGCGAGGAAACAAACAGCTGAGATTCCGGATCAAGTCCGGAATGACGC
>CAVJQK010000222.1:0-2743 GCA_963651795.1 Erysipelotrichaceae bacterium
CTGGTGGATGATCAGGGTCTCGAACCCCGGACACCCTGATTAAGAGGCCTTCCAAGGGGAAATCCCACTATTTCCTATGTGCGAAAAACGGCGTCAATTAGCGATTTTTGTTTTTTCGTCGCATGCCTTCAAAGCAAATTTTTCAGCGTTTTGGTAGAACTTTTGGTAGAACTTTTTAGGCCTGATTTTTCGCATAAATTCAAAGCAAAAAACATCCCCGCCTTGGCCTTTGGCGAGGATGTTTCCGCATGCCGTTCGCTATTGTTGTACGAAAGCTTGAGAAAGAAGTATCCGGCACTTTTACCGTTTACATGACGCGATTCGACTTGCTAAGTGATATATCTCCTAAGAGTATTATATCATTTCTTCAGCGCACCGTACAATCTTTCCATACCCTGCCGCGTTACAAGCCACGTGCCGCCCGATTTTTGGCATTCATTTTCGTTGAGACGCGGTGGAAACCCTTTCTGCCCAGTACATAAAATCTGTACAGTATTAGCCGCAACACCAAATCGCTCGGCGGCTTCTTTTGTACTCATTACATCATTTAGCATTTTAATTCCTCCTTGATGAATAACTCATTTTGTCGCAACATCTAAAAGCCAACAAACCGACAACACAAATGCAATTACGGTCAATACGTTCGTTACCTTTTTCATTGCCTTTTTATGCGGAACACGGTATAATAAAGACGTAAACCGCCAAAGGCGGCGGGGCGATGAATTCGCCCCTGTGTCTTTTAGCCTTTATACAGCGCAATCAGAACAGTTACCAGCTGAATTATTGCTGTAATGAGACTAAGGATTTTGTCCCACATATTTTTTTCACCCCCTTTCTCTAACCTGTTATTATTTTATCACGTTTTCCCCGTACTGTCAAGCGGTTTTTCGCTAATTTACGGGAAATTTTGCAACAAAAAAGCGGCAACCACCAAACGATGCCTGCCGTTTTTTTATTTCCCTTTTTTAGAATTTTCGTCAAATGAATTTTTAGCGGCTAACGCAAGAAATGCCAATCCCGACACGCCTGCAAAAGTAATGTTTCCTAAAATCAAACTAATCCCTACGATACAAAGAATCCCGATAAGGATAGAATAGGCCATATATTGCCCTCTTTTTTCTTTTGCGATTTGCGCTTCTACCGCTTTTTGATTTGCTTCTCGTACGTATTTAGAATTTGCCTTAAAATCATCGATAATGATTTTCGCCGCGCCGGGATAAATTGCTTCGTATCCTTCTAAGATATGCGGCGCCGGGATCGGGCTCTCAAACTTCTGACTCACTTGAATCTGTGCGAAACTATGAGATTCATCTTTTCCCCGATTTTCGGCGTCAATTATTTCATGTTCATTTTCTGCCAATTTGTGCTCCTACGTGATTTATTGAATCTTTCAAAGCCCTGCCGGTCATCGTCCAGCCTTCTTTTGTAATTTCCATACTGTTCTTAGGAATTATTTTTGTATAATCGGAGGCGGTATACAGATTAATTGCGGACATCCCACAAAAAAGCATCGCAAAAAATCCTTTTATTGTATTTTTGGCTTTTATCATGTCCATCCCCTCCTTTTTATAAATATTATACCTTGCGAAATTTATTTGTGCAACAAAAAAGCGGCCTTTGAAATAGCACATTGCTAAATCAAAAGCCGCTTTTTTTTGACTTACTTATTTTTACTTGTGACTGACTCGTGATTTACTCGTGACTTACTCGTTACTTACTCGTTACTTACTCGTTACTACTTGGCGCACGCCCATGCCGTGGCGATACATGCGATAATCGCCCACGTCGTCCGCTGTCTCTTTTCAACCGCCCGTTTATGTTTCTGCTCTTGCTCGTATGCTTGCAAGGATGCTTCGGCATTCCTCAATGACTCTTGCGTCGTCTTGTTCGATTCTTGTAAGCTCATCAGCCGCTTTTCGGCTGTCTCTAATTGCGTCCTGAGATTCTGTAAGGATTCGTCCTTGCTCTTCGAGTGTTTCTCTAACGTCGCTAAGTTCTGTTCTAATTGCGTCAATTCCGTTTCCGTTATCGTGTACGTCGTTTCCGCATACGCCACAGGTGGAAAGCACGATGCCAAAAATAAGCAACAAAGCAACAATACAAAAGCTGACCACAAGAGTTTTTTGTGATTTAACCATCTCATTTTTATCCTCCGTAACTTTTCAAAAACGGCAAATTTTGAAAAGATGAAATTTCAACTTTTCAAAAAACGCTGATTTTGAAAAGATGATTTTCAACAATGAAACCGCGATTTTCGAGACTTTTCCGCAAAAATCACGATTTAAATGTTCGATTTTGCACATTAAGAATGTTTTTGATACCACGCCGCCATACCACGCAAGATATTCCCGCCTTGCCCCCACGTCGTACTTTCATCCAATACCGCCAAATCCCACCGCTCACACGTCGTATCTTGCCCGTACGGCTCATGACAATATTCCCCGTCCAGATTATCCGCCGCTTCGCCGTGCGTAAGGAAATGGAAAATGTTTATCGGAATTTCGAACACATCCGCAATGACCGCCATAAGACGCGCGAGTGCTTCCGTCTGCGCTTCCGTCGGCGGGAAATGTCCCAAATCCGCATAATTCGGCTCACCCCTGTACGCAACTGCGCCTTGACAGCAACATAGCGCAATCGCAATACTGCCCGTATTCCGCTTCCACGTTGCGCTCGGTATCTCTTTCAGACTGCGAGTGTTTACGATTTGCCCATTGCCTGCTATGCAAAAATGGTAATCGTC
>CAVJQK010000223.1:0-2722 GCA_963651795.1 Erysipelotrichaceae bacterium
TGAGGAAAGTCGTCCCCGTTTCCGCGCCGTCTTCTTCATCGTCGTTTCCGGAAACGGCGAGCAAACTTCCGTTTCCTTTAAGATCGACGGAAACGTCACCCTCGGCCGCGTAGACCGTATTGATGATGAGATCGCCGTCCGATTTCGAAATGTCGACGCCGTCTTTCGCGCGCGCCGTCAGGACGCCCTTGCCCGTCACGGTCACATCCGAAATCGCACCTTTCCCGGATTCCAGCACCGTCTGCGTATCGGAGCCGACCGTGATGCCGGAGAGACTTCCTTCCGTCTTGATGCGAATTTCGTCTTCGGCGGTAAATGTGCTGCCTTCTTTATATCCGGAAACGCCCGCGAGATAAATCGCGCCTTTATCCGCCATCGCCGTGATGACGCCCGTCGACGTTTCCGCATCGATCGGACGGACGGATGTCACTGTGACGATATTTCCGTCGATTTTGAAATCGCCGCGCTCGGCCGTCGAGAGTGCGAGGAGCTCGGAAGCCGTGAGTTTCGTCGGATCCGTCATGTCGATCGTCATGCCCGTTTTCTTTTCGCCGATATCGCCCGTGTGATCGATGAGCGCACCGCTCGCATCCGTCTTTCCGAGCGCATGGAGAGAAACCGTCGTCCCGGAGACATGCGGCGTTTCCTTCAGCGACACATTCGTATCCGTGATGCCTTCTTTGATTTCGCCCGATTTGAAACTGATGAGGAGCGTCTTCGCGGACATCGCCGTCCCGACGAGGCATTCGATTTTTTCGTCTTTCGTGAGATACGTATCGCCGGTCAAATCGTCGTCCGTGAGCGACGCGTTTCCGAAAAGATTTTCCGCCGCGTACGCATCCGTCGCATTTTCGATGCTTTGGATGTACGCTTCGACGTCCGCTTTCTTCCATGTATCGACGCCGGCGCGGGCGAGCTCATCGTAGCGTTTCTGCTTTTCGGCCGCATACGTCGCGATGTCTTCTTCCGTCATGCCGCTCTGAATCAGCGCCGCTTTCGTCGCATCGTCGATCGTAAACGTCCCGTCTTTCACGTAATTTTTGAGATTTTGATATTCGCCGTACTTCGAAGACACTTTGGCAATCAAAGTGTTTTTCTGTTTGGAAACGGTCTGATCCGCTTTTTCCAGCACGGCATTCTTCGCCCAATGCAAGAGTTTTTCATTCGCGCTGTCATTCGTGTAATCCGTGAAATTATTGTCGCGGAAACTGCCGTTCGTCGTGAGGCTTACGGTGCCTTTTTCGGAAATGACGCTGTCGATGTAAAGATCTCCGCTCGTATTTTCGATGTCGATATTGCCGACGGCGCTCGCTTTGAGCCCGTACGCTTCCCCTTCGTTTTGTCCGGTCGAAACTTTAAAGGAAACGAAATTTCCCGCCGCGTCCGTGCCGGAAATCACGCCGCCCGATGTGAGATCGACGCGTTTTGCCGTGACACTGCTGCCCGCGCTTTGCAAAATATCTCCCGTATCGACTTTGATCGCCGCCGTGTCCCCGGCGGAAACGTTTCCGAGCACCGCCGCACCCGTAATCACATCGACGGCAAAATTTTTTCCGGCGCTTCCGGAAAGCGTCGCCGCATCCGTCCGAATCATTTTATCCGTCGTCCCGACATTTTCCGTCGCCGTAAGCGCGAGCGAATTCGTCTGTACCAGAGACGACGTCGATTGCTGCACGATATTTTTCCCGGAAAGATCCACGCTGCCGGCGCCGCTCGTCACGTTTCCGGCCAGATACACATTTTGCGTGCCGCCGATGACCTTGATGTTTCCGCCGTCCGTACTTCCCGTGAAACCGATGCCGATCGGCCGATCCGCTTTCACGGAATATTGCGTGATGTCCGTGCTGTATTGCTGCTCGACCAATTTGTAATTGTATCTTTTGGCGAGACAAATCGTGTACCAGAGACGAATTTCCGTTTTATCGAAAGTGACCTGCTGCGGATCCGACGTCGTCTTCGTCGCGAAAGATGTATGATATGCATCCGTCGTCGTCGGCGTGGACGAATTGATATCGTTCGACGTCCCGACAAAGGCGCCGCCTTCCAGCACGCGCGGCTCGCCCGCCGGCGTCACTTCTTTCGTCGCACCCTGCGCTTCCATTTCCGCCCCGGTCGGCGCTCTGTCCAAAGCGCCCCAGAGATCGAAACGCGTATCTTTCAGCGTATACGTATACAGCGTGCTCATGTCCTGCCCGATTTGATAATTGTAATAACTACCGGACGCCGGTTGATACACGCCGTTTGCACCTTTTGTGAAAGTTGTCGTCGTGGGATCTCCGGAAACTTCTCCGTCTTCGTAACCTTGCGTCACCATTTGAATTTGTCCGTTCGTCCGCGTGTACGTCGTCTTGCGGAGAATTTTCCCCGTCGAGCGGTCGAGATCCGTGATTTCGATTTTGCCCTGTTTTCCTTCGCCGGCGGAAAGCGAACGGATTTCCAAATCTTTATCGGAATCGTTCTTGACCGTGATATTTCCGTAACCGTCCAGCGCTTCGATTTTCGCTTTCGACGTGTCTTTCGTCGTATTCAAAATCGTGCCGACGAGAGAAATGTGCCCGCCGCGAATGTCCACATCATTCACGACGAAACGATTCGTATCGACGTCGTAAGAAATGCCGTCGATATTGTTTCCCGACGCGTCGGAAACCAAAATCGTGTGCGCTTTCGCTTCGTCGGTGATTTCCGTCACATCGACTTTTGTCCCGCCGTCCATGTAATAGAG
>CAVJQK010000224.1:0-2698 GCA_963651795.1 Erysipelotrichaceae bacterium
TGGAGCGGATAATCGACTTTTTCGGAGAGAAGACGATTGGCACGAATCATCATCGGGACGTCGGTCGATTTCACGGAAATGACGATATCGTGAAACTTTTCTTCTTCCAAAATTTTCACATGTTCCATCGCGCCTTCGACCATGCCTTCGGCCGTCGGATGCCCGCCCGTCGCGTCTAAAATATGCTGCGGCAGCGACCCCGCATTGATGCCGATCCGAATCGGAATCTTTTTTTCGCGCGCCGCTTCGGTGACTTTCACGACATTTTCGCGGCGGCCGATGTTTCCGGGATTAATTCGAAGCGCATCGACGCCGGACTCGATCGCCGTGAGTGCCAGGCGGTAATCGAAATGAATATCCGCGACAATCGGCACATCGGTGAGCGCTTTCACATCGCGAATCGCTTCGGCCGCTTTTTTATCCGGCACGGCGACGCGCACGATATCGGCGCCGGCTTTCCCGAGGGCATTGATTTGCGCCGCGCACCGGGCCGCATCGACCGGGCTGTACGTACTCATGGATTGAATGGCAATGGGCGCTCCGCCGCCGACGGCAACACCCGCCACATGCACCTGTCTCGTTTGTTTCATTTCATCATCCTCGTGATATCATTCATCGTCCCCAAGAGGAACAATCCGAGCAAAATCGCAATCCCGGCCATCTGGATATAATACAGCGCGCGCTCCGGGAGCTTTCGCCCGACCAAAGCTTCGGCAATCGTCAGAAACAGAATGCCGCCGTCCAGCATCGGAATGGGAAATAAATTCAAAAGACCGAGATTCAAACTGATGATGCCGATAAACAGCAAAAATTGGAGGAAACCGACTTCCGCCACCGTCCCCGCCATGCGCGCAATGCCGAGCGGCCCCGCGACATCTTCCGTCGCCCGTCCCGTCACCATTTGCACGATGCCGTCGAAAACGGCTCCCGTCACAAAAAGCGACTGTTTCGTCCCGATGGCAAAAGCTTCGCCGAGACTCACCGGCTTCCGATTCATTTTCGCCATAATGCCCACAATCGTGCGCCCTTCGCTTTCCTGCGGAATGAGAGAAATCGCTTTCGTTTCCCCCGCCCGCTCATACGTAATCGGGACGACGCGATTGGCTTTATCTTTGAGTTCCCGCGCAATGTCCATCCATTGGGAAACGGGCTTTCCGTCGATTGTGAGCAAAATATCGCCCTCGGTGAGGCCCGCGCGTTCGGCCGGCGAATCGGAAATGACGCTTCCGATGACGGGCCGCTCCGGCAGACTTTGAATGCCGAGCGAATAGGTGATGCCGGTAAAAATGGCAAACGCGAGCAAAATATTCATGAAAGAGCCCGCGCAAATGACGAGAAGCCTCGCCCAGACGGGTTTCCCCGCAAAAGAGCGCGGCGTCGCGGCGTCGCCGGCTTCCATGCCCGCGATTTTATTGAAACCGCCCAAGGGGATGAGGCGGAGCGAATACAAAGTTTCCCCGTATTTCTTCGACCAAATGACGGGGCCGAAACCGATCGCGAATTCATCGACGCGCATCCCGGTGAGTTTCGCAGCCGCAAAATGCCCGCCCTCATGGACGAGCACGATGATGCCGAAAACCAGAACGGGAGCCAATACGGAAATCAGCATAGGCTCATCGCCTCCGTGATTTTTTCCGCCGCTTCGCGCGCGCGCCGATCCGCGTCCCAAATATCGTCCGCACTTTCGATTTCCTTCATGTCCCAGCCGTCCAGCACCGCTTCGACGACGTCGCACATCGAAAGAAACGAAATTTTTCCGTCGATAAAAGCTTGTACGGCAATTTCGTCGGCCGCATTGAATGCCGTCGTCATATCGCCGCCCGCTTTCCCGGCTTTCACCGCCATCGCCAAAGAGCGGAATACTTTCGTATCGGGCACGGAAATATCGATGGCGGAGAGTTTCGTCCAATCGACAAATTCATGCGACGGCGTCGGAAGACGCTCCGGATACGTCAGCGCGAATTGAATCGGAAGGCGCATGTCCGGATTTCCGATTTGCGCCAAAATCGAGCCGTCGTCGTATTCGACCATGGAATGAATAAGACTTTGCGGCTGCACGACGACATCGATATTGTCGTAATCCACATCGAAAAGCCAATGCGCTTCGATGATTTCCAGCCCTTTATTGAACATGGACGCCGAATCGATCGTGACTTTGCGCCCCATATTCCACGTGGGATGCGCAAGGCAATCGGAAAGCGTCACCGTTTCCAAATCTTTTTTCGTTTTCCCGCGGAAAGGCCCGCCGGACGCCGTGAGAAGAAGGCGGCGGATATGTTTCGTATCCTGCCCGAGCATCGATTGGAAAATCGCGCTGTGCTCACTGTCGACGGGGCGAATGAGGATGTCGGCTTTTTTCGCCGCTTCCGTCACGAGTTTTCCGCCGGTGACGAGCGTTTCCTTATTCGCCAATGCGATTTCTTTTCCTTGGAAAACGGCTTCCAAAGTCGGCGCAAGGCCCGCAATGCCGACGACGGCAACGAGCACGAGATCGACATCGCTCCGTTTCACCGCTTCCGTCAAAGCGTCTTCGCCGATGAGAATTTCCGCATTCCCGGTGTACCGTTTCCGAAAAGTTTCGCCCGCTTCCGCATCCGTAATCGCGATGCAATGCGGATGAAATTCTTCGGCCTGCGCGAGCAAAAGCTCAATATTGCGATGCGCCGCGAGGACGGACGCATGAAACCGATCCCCGTGC
>CAVJQK010000225.1:0-2698 GCA_963651795.1 Erysipelotrichaceae bacterium
AGCCACGGGGATTTTACGGAAACGACTTTTGTCGTGACGTAGCGTGAGAGATGGCGCCCGATGGTATTGAATGTGAGCGTCGGCGCGTCGTCCGTGAGCGGGCGGAATTCGCCGTAGGGGACGAGGCCGAGTTTGATGAGAGCTTGGAAACCGTTGCAAATGCCGAGCGCGAGCCCGTCGCGATTCGCGAGAAGATCGCCCAGCGCACTTTCGAGAAGCGGATTGCGGAAGAGCGCCGCGATGAATTTGCCGCTGCCGTCCGGTTCGTCGCCCGCGGAGAACCCGCCGGGGAACATGACGATTTGCGCCTCGCGGATTTTGCGCGCCATGTCGCGGGCACTTTCGGCAAGCTCGGCCGCGTCGCGGTTTCGGATAATGGAAATATCGGTCACGGCGCCGGCTCTTTCAAAAGCGCGCGCGCTGTCGATTTCGCAATTCGTGCCCGGCATGACGGGAATGAAAACGCGCGGTTTGGAAACGGCGTCCGAGGTGCGAATCATCGGAGCGCCCTCCCATTTCGGCAGCGCGGGAATCTCTTTCTCGGAGGATTTCGCGCGGATGGGGAAAATATTGTCGAGCGTTTTTTCCGTCGCGGCGAGAAGTTCGGAAACGGAAATCGTCTCGCCGTAAAGTTTCATATCGTTTCCGCCGAGCGTCGCTAAGCGTACGACATTTTCGCGCGCCGCATATTCTTTTGCATGCGCCTCATCCGTCGTGACGAGAATCGCGCCCGTTCTGCGTTTGAAATATTCTTCGGCGGGAAGCGCATCGGTGAAGACGGCGCCGATATTGTTTCCGAATGCCATTTTGGCTGCGGTGACGGCAATGCCGCCGAGCCCCACAGCTTTCATGGAAGAAATATGGCCGGCCGCGGATTCTTGATACAAGAAATCGGCGTGATTCTTGAAAGTTTCCACATCGGGCATTCCGGCCGCGTCCTCCGGTACGTCGAAGAGGAGGAGCGCGTCGCCTTCGCGTTTCCAATCCTGGGAAACGGCTTCGGAGGCGCGTCCCGGGCAGGCCGCGAAGGAAACAAGCGTCGGCGGGACGTGAAGATTGTTGAAAGTCCCGCTCATGGAATCTTTGCCGCCGATGGCGCCGAGGTCGAGCGCGCGCTGCATGTGATAAGCACCGAGAAGCGCGGCGACCGGTTTTCCGCGGCTTGTCGCGTCGGTGAGTTTTTCGAAATATTCCTGGAGCGTGAGGTACGCGCGCCGCCAATCGGCACCGAGAGCCGTGAGGCGTGCGACGGAGAGAAGAATCGCGTGCGCGGCGCCGTGGAAGGGGCTCCAGGTCGCAAGCTCCGGATCGTAGCCGTGCGTCATGAAGCTTGCGGTATCCGTCTCGCCCGTGCGCACCGGAATTTTCGCGACCATGCCGTCCGCCGGCGTTTTCTGATACAGGCCGCCGTAGGGCATGAGGACGCTTGCGGCGCCGATCGTGCCGTCGAAACGTTCGCCCAGGCCCTGCTCCGAGGCGCAATTTAATTCGGAAACTTCGGAAAGCCACGTCTCGCGGACGGAGGAAACTTCCGGCGCTTTCGGCTTTTCGGTTTCAAGAGGCGCCGCGACGTGAGCTGCTTTTTCTTCCGTGACGCCGTTCGTATCGAGGAACGCGCGGCTGATGTCCACAATCGTATCGCCTCGCCAGCGCATGACGAGACGGCCCTTATCCGTGACGGTCGCCACAATCGTCGCTTCCAGATTTTCTTCGGCGGCGTAGCGGATGAATGCGTCCGCATCTTTCGCGCGAAGAGCGACGGCCATGCGTTCTTGCGATTCGGAAATCGCAAGCTCCGTGCCGTCCAGACCTTCATATTTTTTCGGGAGTTTATCCAGATTGATATCGACGCCGTCCGTGAGTTCTCCGACGGCGACGGAAACGCCGCCCGCGCCGAAATCATTGCAACGGCGGATGAGACGCGTCACTTCGCCGCGGCGGAAGAGACATTGAATTTTACGCTCCGTGAGCGCGTTCCCTTTTTGGACTTCCGCGCCGCACGTTTCAATCGATTCCGTATTTAATTCTTTCGACGAACCCGTCGCGCCGCCCATCCCGTCGCGGCCCGTGCGTCCGCCGACCATGATGACGACATCGCCCGGCTCCGGTGCTTCGCGAATGACATTTTCCGCCGGCGCCGCCGCTATTACCGCGCCGATTTCCATGCGTTTGGCCAAAAATCCGGGATGATAATATTCCGTGACCTCGCCCGTCGCAAGGCCGATCTGATTTCCGTAGGAGCTGTAGCCCTTCGCCGCCGTGACCGTCAAGGTCTTTTGCGGCAATTTTCCGGCAAGCGTTTCCGAAAGAGGCGTGCGGGGATCCGCCGCGCCCGTCACGCGCATCGCCTGATACACATACGCGCGGCCCGAAAGCGGATCGCGAATGCAGCCGCCCAGGCACGTCGCCGCGCCGCCGAACGGCTCGATTTCCGTCGGATGATTATGCGTTTCGTTTTTGAAAAGAAGAAGCCAATTTTCCGTGCCTTTTTCCGTTTCCACCGGAATTTTAATCGTGCACGCATTGATTTCCTCGGATTCGTCCATCTCCGTGAGTTTTCCTTCGCGGCGGAGAAGTTTTACCGCCGACGTTGCCATATCCATTAAAGTTTCCGGGCGTGTCGTTTCTTTTCCGTACAAAACGGCGCGGCCCGCGCGGTATTCGGCAAGCGCCTTTTCAATCGGCGCCGTGTAAATCC
>CAVJQK010000226.1:0-2673 GCA_963651795.1 Erysipelotrichaceae bacterium
GGTGTCTGGTACACCGTCCCGGCCATGAGGCCGATATCTTCCGGCGTCATCGTTTTCGTATCACGGCCGCAAAGGAGAATGTCACCGCTCATGACGGCTTCCCCGTTTCCCAAAAGTCCCGTCATCGCTTTGATGAGCGTCGATTTTCCGCAGCCGGAACGCCCGGCTAAGAGCACTGTTTCCCCTTCTTCAATCGAAAGAGAAATGCCTTTCAGCGTATCGGTTTCCCGCGTTTTATAGCGGCAGAAAAAATCGCGAATGTCGACCGTCATTGTCCCATCACCTCCGAAAGTTTCCGCCCGATGCGCATACCGAGCCACGCACCCGCCGTGCTGTAAATGAGCCCGTTCACGATGACGTAGAGCCCGATGAACCAATCGGCGTAATAGAGACGATAGAAGAACATGAGCTGTTCCAAATTAAGAAACGTAATCAGCATATCGGAAACGCCGATGAGGAGCGCGACGACGGCCGTGCCGAGCGCGGTATCCGTTTCCTTACGATAGAAACCGGACACGTAGAGCACCGTTTCCAAAACGGCGATGTATACGGAATAATTCAAAACGGCGACGGGCGTAAATCGTCCGAAAAGGACGCCGGCCAAGAGCCATTTCATCAGGAAAAAGAGCGCCGCGACACCCGGCCGGCGAAACAGTGTCAGGAGCGAAAAGAGAAGCAAATATTGGAGCACGCCGGAGAGAAGTCCCGTCGCGAGCCCGGCGAAAGGTCCTAAAATGACGTGAAGGAAATCGCCGAAAAGCGTCACGGGAATGACAACGCCGCCGAAAGCGAGAGACGCGAAAAGCGCGACGGCAATATCCCCCGCGGCCCCGATATTTTTAATGACGCAAAACAGTTTTTTGACACACAAAAGGATACCGCACGCCGAGCACGCGGCAAATCCCAGAGCAAAAAGCCCGATATTTCTTTTTTTCACGATCGTGAGCGGCGATTCGTTGAGACGCGACGTCGTTTCATCCCAAATTGTCGTGCGCAGACTGTAATCGCCTTCCTCGATGCGATACGGGTCCACATAGAGCGGCAGCACGACGCCCTGCACGATTTTTCCGTCCATGGAAATGACGGCTTCCGTCGCATCCGTTTTCTCGGTGGAAACGAATCCGCTGTGCCCTTCCGGCGTCACGAGCCCGGGCTTCACTTCGCCCGTTTCCCGATCGATCAATTGTGCTTTGAAATGGAGGCTGCGCACATCTTTTTTCGGATTGCGAAGCTCGACCAAGACATACGTCGCCGGTTCGGAAAATACTTCGCCCCAATTCGTCGCGCCGCCGCCCGTCAGCCTGTTTCTGATATTTTCCAGCTGCACGTCGCGCACGTAGAGCGTATCTTTGGCCTCGCCGTCATTGCGGTTTCCGTCGGCGGAAACGGGCGTCACGATGCTTTGAATGTACCATCCGAGCGATTTCTTTTTCCGCGCGGAGGATTTTCCTTTTTCCCCCTCGGTGACGGTAAAGGAAACCGTTTCCTTTTGCGAAAGGCCGGCGCCCTCGGCTGAAACGGAAACGGATTTTTCTCCGAGCGCACATGTATCTTCGGCTTTGACGGATAAAACAGACAAATTTTGTCCGAAATCGGCGGAAAGCGAAAGATCTGCCTCCGCGATATTTCCGTTTACATGCCAGCCGCCGCTTTCGACCGCCGAAAGTCCCGCCGGAAGCTCCGCGCGAAGATGCACCGTTTCCTCATACGGTACATTCACATGCTCGGCCGTGACGACCAAAAGCTGCGTCGATCCCTGCGGCACCGCCGGATTTTTTTCCGTAAGCGAATACGGAAACTTCGTCACGACGACAGTCTCCGCAGACGCGCCGGGCATCCACGCGAAAAGCGCAAACAGCAAGCAAAAAATTTTAAGCAGCATCCTCATACTCCTCTTATCGAAAAACGCCGCATAAAAATGATTTCCCCATGTTTCCCTGCATGGGATGTATGTATGTGTATATCATACCACTGATTTTAATATTGGTCTAATAGAGATGCGCAAAGTGCAAAGTGCAAAGTGCAAAGTGCATAGTGCGCGTAAGACGTAAGACTGTAAGACTGTAAGACGTCAGACTTTAAATTTGTGTCGCCTACGGCGACGATTCCTGTTTTATGCCGCCGAAGGCGGCGAGGCGCAAAGCGCCGATTAAAAAAATGCCGCGCAGCGCACCGATTAAAGCTCCTAGCTCCCGGCTCCCGGCTCCTAGCCCGCGCACAAATGTCGCTCTACCTTATTCAGAAAATATGACGCTCTCAATATCCGTCACGCGCTCCACATACGGAATGTTTTCCTTTTCCCACATGGCGCTTGCGCGTTTGCCTTCTAATCCCGTAAGGACGCCGATGCACTTTGCGCCGGCGGCGCGGGAGCCTAAGATATCCGCGTAAGAATCGCCGATGACGTAGACGATATCGCCAGCTTCCGGTTTCTTTTCGTCGGAAAGGTACGATGCATAGAGCTCCGGTTTCCGGCCGTACATCGCGCATTCGTAGAGGAAGGGATGCGGTTTATCCGGCGCCGCAACACCCAGTGATTTCCCCGCTTCGGCCGCGTCCGTCGATGTCGCAAGATACAGCGGATCGAATTCTTTGAGCCAACCGTTGGCACGGAAAGGAATTTCCGCTTCGTTTCTCGTCCGCCCCGTCGCGACGGCGATTTCAAATCCTTTT
>CAVJQK010000227.1:0-2665 GCA_963651795.1 Erysipelotrichaceae bacterium
GCCCTTTATTTCCCGCGAACAGACGTTGCCCGCCTTCTTTCGCTTTGTTTCTCGGATGGTGGAAACAATCGCCGACGAGCGTCGCGACGTATTCTTCCCAGAGCCACGCGCCGTCGAATAAAATGCCGTAAATGCGCTTTTCGCCGCCGCCGATTTGGTGTTTCCGATGCCGCAAAATCAAAAGGCAGAGGCGCTGCAGCGCGCCGTATTCGCGAAAATAGGCGTGACGCACAATATTCTTTTCATTGAATTCCGCGATTTTCCGCCGTTCTCCCGGCGCGTAGGACGGCGTCGCGCGGACGATGAGTTTCGTTTCCTCTTTCACTTTGGAAAGGAGCATGTGCCCGTACGGTTTCCCTTTGATGAATTCGACCGTGTGACGCACCAATTGCGTGAGGCCGTTGTCGTAGGAAAATTCGCGGCGGCCGTAGGCGACGTTTCCGATGAAGGGCGTATTTTTCGCGATATGCCGCGCGACATCGATGACGCCGTTCACGTGCGTGTCATTATACTCGCGGCGGATGTATTCTTTGTACACGCCTTTACGCATCGCCGCTTTGAGATAGGACGGAAACAGAAACAGCAAAAATTGAAACAGGCGCTCTTCCGGATTCGCATCGATTTTGAAATCGGCCGCATTCGGAAATGCCATCACGTTTTCGAGAAGGTAGCGCAGGAAAAAATCGTCTTCTCCGTCGAAACGCGACGCAATGGTGAGGCGCTCGTCGCCGAGGCCGAGAAAACCCATCACGTTTCCGGTGCGATAGGTATCGCCCTCGCTTTCGAGGATTTTTTCGCTCGCGTCCAGATCCGCCGAATCCTCCGCGCGCGGCGGAAAGACGAAAATGCCTTCGCGCGACAGCGTTTCCGCCGTCTTATCCGCAATGCGCGCCGTCAAATGCCGGATGACGTCGAAATCGCTTTTCGCAAGCCGCGAATTATCCTTGATCCGAATCCGTTTCATCCGCAATCTCCGGCGTTTCCGCATATCCGTACGCATCGGCGAATCGTTTCATAATGCCTTTTTCGTCGTACATGCCCTGCACGTATTCCGCAAGGAGCGGCGCAAGCCAATCCGTCCACAATTTTTCGAAACCGACTTTGCCCGCTTTGAGGAAATACGACGCGCCGATTTGATAATTTTCGTTCAAATCTTCCGTTTTCGCGATTTCCGCATTGAGCGCTTTCATGCGGCGCCGCGCTTCCGCCCGCACGCCTTCTTCCAATGAATCCAGCATGCCGGCCGTGTCTTCCGCTTTGATATGGATGAAACGGAAACGGCGGCGCATCGCGAAATCGAAGCTGTCCACGGAGCGATCGATATCGTTCATCGTGCCGATGATGTACACATTTTCGGGCACGTAAAATTTCTCGGAGGGGTCCGCATGCAAATTGGCGTATTGCGTGGAAATTTCGCCCGCGCGACCGCGATATCCGGGATCGACGGAAAAGAACAATTCGCCGAAAATTTTGGAAATTTCGCCGCGATTGATTTCGTCGATGATGAAAACGTACGGTTTCACGCCTTCCCGCACGACGCGCGATACTTTCTTCATCCGGGCTTTGATTTTTTTGTAAATCGCGAAATCGTAGGAAAATTGCTGCGTCGCAAATGTTTTCCCGAAAAAATTCGTGATATCTTTTACTTTTTTGAACTCCCGGCCGGATTCCAGCATTTTCATCACTTCATCCGTAGCGAGGACCAGTTTCTTCACTTTTTCATTTTGCGGAATGGAAATGTAAATATTGCGGTCGGTCACGTCGGTGATGAAAAATTTGTTCCCGTGCGCGATTTCAAACTCGGTGACGCCGAACTCGACAGAGGAAAAGAAATCGTCGGCCGCCTCCCGCGCGGACAATTCCGCCAAAATAATTTCTTCGGATTTTTGCGAATCTTCGAAATTTTTCCTCGCGCGCGCCGCGAATTTTTTGAAAATGCCGTCCTGCAGCTCAAATCCCATCGAGCCGTCGTCATTCAGCCGCGGGCGCAGCCCTTCGACAAAATCAGTGTAATCGTAGCTCGGATGAAACTGGACGAATTCGACCTGCTTTCTCCGCTCGTCGGACAGTTTCGTAAAATCGTCCGTCTCGCCGCCGGAAATGATATCAGCGGCGATTTTCTTCGCCAAAAACGTCTTCCCGGTCCCCGGCGCCCCGCTGAAAATCAGGTTTTTGGAAACAAGCAAAGTCTCGGAATACGGATTTTTGTATGTCGCGGATTGAGAAACGGTTTCCTCTACTTCACTTGTGATCCCTGCTTTGTCTTTTGGTTCCGCATTCCAATAATCTTCCGGATCTTTTTCGCAATAAATCAGAACGAAAGTATCACCGGGATTTCCGTAACGCTTCAAGCATTCCTGAACAAAAATCGCCGTTGAAAAAAGGCCCCAACTACAGAAAACAAAGTGACCCAGCTGAAACTTAACATTTACGCTTCCAATCTTTTTGCCGGTAATTTTTTCAAATTCTTCTTGGCTGTCATAAATCCCTCTGATGACATCATCATCCGATTTACAACGACAAATGGGAAAATTTTTCTTTTCTTCCTCGGATAAACGTGCCAATTGATGCCCGAATATTTTACAAGCCAGACGCGGTAATGTCTTATTGCTGGTCTTTTTCTTCTTTTCACCTTTGTAAAATTCTACCTTCCCCCCATCCGCAC
>CAVJQK010000228.1:0-2578 GCA_963651795.1 Erysipelotrichaceae bacterium
TATGATCACTTTTAAAGGAGGAAACTATGGAAACATTTGCACAGGCACCCGTTATCGGCTGCCGGCGCGTCCCCGCGGGCACGACCGACTCCCATGCCAAAGTTTATTTCACGCGCCGAATCGACGCCGCGCACCTCATTTCCCTCTATCGGAAAATCAATGACGCCATCTACGGCAAAACCGCCATTAAACTCCACACCGGCGAAAAGCACGGCCCGAACATTCTGCCGCGCGACATGGTCGAAGCGTTTCAAAAAACAATTCCCGAAAGCACCATCGTGGAAACAAATACCCTCTACGAAGGCGACCGCTACACGACCGCGCTCCACCGCGAGACCCTTGCCGTGAACGGCTGGACATTCTGCCCCGTCGACATCATGGACGAAGAAGGCACCGTCGCTCTTCCCGTCCGCGGCGGGCACCACTTCAAAGAAGTTTCCATGGGCGGACACATCGTCAATTACGACTCCATGATCGTCCTCACCCACTTCAAAGGCCACGCCATGGGCGGCTTCGGCGGCTCCATGAAAAACCTCGCCATCGGTTGCGCCGACGGACGCATCGGAAAAAGCCAAGTGCACGGCGTTTCCCCCGATAACATCCCCGAAGACTGGAATGTATGGCCGGCCAAAGAAACCCTGATGGAAAACATGGCCGAATCCGCCAAAGCCACCATCGATTATTTCGGGAAACACATCGTCTACCTCAATGTGCTCCGCCGCATGTCCGTCGATTGCGATTGCGCGGGCATCACCGCCGCCGAGCCGACCATTCCCGATATCGGCATCCTCGCCTCCACGGACCTCCTCGCCATCGATCAGGCAAGCGTCGACCTCGTCTACGCCTCCGCCTCCAATCACGACCTCGTGGAACGCATAGAAACCCGCCACGGCCTCCGCCAGCTCTCCTACATGGCCGAGCTCAAAATGGGAAACGACAAATACGAACTCATTGAAACGGACTGATTTCTCATCAAAAATCACAAGCACGCAAAAAGGACACGACCCACATCATCGTGTCCTTTTCAATTGCTCTTACGCCGTCTCCGTCAAAGCATTTTCCCGAATTTCCGAAATCGCCTTTGCAAGCGCTTTTTGCCGATCCGGGTCAAAAAGCCGCACAAAGGAAACCGGGCGGTCAAAAGGCGGCTTCATCAGAACATTGATATCTTCCATGTACCCGTTTTGCTCGATATACGAAATAATTTTATTCACAAATTCAATTTGCCGCGCATTCAAAGACTCATCATTGATGAAAGACGAAAATGCCTGCATCGCCGCCTCGTGATCGAGCTTTGCGATTTTCCGCACCAAGAGCCCGAAAGGCGTATCGCCGTATTCCTTCTCATAATCGGCCCGGCTCCCCAGCTCCTGCGTCAAGATCCGCTCCAGCTCCTTGAAATCGGCCGCCGAAAGTTTCTCATTATGCGTCAATTTATAAATGACAAGCGTCGCGCGATTCTCCTCGATATACCGATTCACCTTTTTCTTATAATTCTCGAAATTATCCGCCGGCAGAATCGACTCGCCCTCCTTACTCGAAATCACCGTATCCGTCAAATTCGTGAAAATAATATCCCGCGTATCGTCCCCGTCCAGGAAACGAATGAGCCCGCGCAGCTCGCGCCGCACATTTTCAAACTCCGCCAAATTCCGCGTATCCCAGAAAGCATCCTCCGAAATCCGTTTCAAAAGCGGAAGTTTCCCCCGCACCTGCGGAATCGTACTTTTGCCCGAAAGCGCCTCCGCTACCGTCATCACATACTGCTTATGCCGCTCGATGCTCTTTCCGTCCTCCGCGGCCGCCAGCATGAGCCCGTACATGAAATTATCGAAACGAAGCGCCGCCTCATCCTCATCGGCGATTTTCACCAAGCGCGCCACATGCTGCAAAAGCTCCGCGACATTTCCTTCCGAAAGCGACGCAAAAGCGCCCTCCTTTTGATACTTCTCCACGTAACGAAGCTCGGCCCGCACCGAAATGAGCTCCGGATTCAAAGTCGCCGTATCCTTTTCGCAAGACGCGGCCAAAGACGCGCGCCACGCCGGATACGGATCCTCCGCAAAGCGGCCCTCCTGCAAAAGCGAAAGGAGCCGAACTTTCTTTCCGAAAATACTCTCCGAAAGAGACATCGTCTCGCCGCGCTCGATGCCCTCTTTCTTTTGGCGGAAAAATTCAAAATTCCCGCAATAATCGAAAATGAGGAAACGTTTCTTCCCGCGTATTTCCCCCTCCACCGGGTCCACACACAAAAGATCCGGACAAAGACGCGTGCCTCGGCCGATCATCTGCCAGAACTTCACGCGGCTGCGCACCTTCTTGAAGAAAACCAAATTCACGCAAGACGGCACATCGATCCCCGTATCCATCATATCGACCGAAATCACGATGAAAGGCGGCTTATCCTCCTGTTTGAAATCATCGATGATATCCTGCGCGAAACGATCATCACACACCACGCGATCCGCATATTTCCCCTTGTACATCGGATAGAGCGCATTGAAACGCTCCAAAATGAAATCCGCGTGACGCTTATTCTGCGCGAAAATGATCGTCTTGCCGATACGCTCCCGGCCGG
>CAVJQK010000229.1:0-2567 GCA_963651795.1 Erysipelotrichaceae bacterium
CTCCCGTACGATTTATAAGCGCCCTCGACCACAGCCCCGGGGGCGTATATTTCCAGCTCTTTTTTATCCATTCCTTCTCCTTTATTTGAAACATTTCCATGCTAAGCTTTTTTGACACATAGTGCAAATGCAGGGAGCCGGGAGCGAGGAGCATGGAGCTTTAAGAGGATGCGCTTCGCGCATGATTTTCTTATGTCATCGATATCGCTTCGCTAATCGATGAGCAGTGTCGCCTTCAGCGACAATTTTTTATAATCGCTCACTCCGCTCGCTCGCCGGCTCTGCCGGCATAAGCCGCGCGCAGCGCTAGGCGCCATCGGCGCCGATTACAACATAATCGTCGGCGCAAGCCGACACCGCTAAAGCTCCCGGCTCCCGGCTCCCGGCCGCGGCAGCTATGTCGCACTCGGCCGCACGCCACTTATGTCGCACAAAAAGAAAAGAGACTCGCCGTCGCAAGCCTCTTCGCTTTTCAGAACGTATTCATATATCCGCCCAAGAGAAGACATATGAGAACGAAAACCGTGCCGATGCCGACCGTCATCTTCGCCAGCACCGCATCCTTGCCGCGCGTCCGGCCGCCCAGAGCGGAATCCCCGCCCATCGCAGCGCCCATCCCGGCCGTCTTCGGCTCCTGCGCCACAATCACCACAATCAAAAGAATAGAAACGATCGTCGCAAGCCCGATTAATAACAGTTTCAAAATCCTTCCTCCTCATCGCATGCACACACGTCGGTTTAGTCTATCTATTATAATGCATGCCGGCTTTTCGTGCAACATGAGAGTAATGCATGGAGCTGGGAGCCGGGAGCGAGGAGCTCCAAGAGGATGCGCTTCGCGCATAAATTTTTATATGGCATCGATACCGCTTCGCTAATCGATGAGCGGTGTCGCCTTCGGCGACGATTCCTGTTTTAATCGGCACAAAACGCCTCGCCGGCTCCGCCGGCAAAAGCCGCGCGCAGCGCTAGGCGCCATCGGCGCCGATTACAACACAATCGTCGCATAGCAACACAAGTTAAAGCTCCCGGCTCCCAGCTCCCAGCTCCTAGCATCTGCACCCATGTCGCACTGAGCCGAGCACCCTCATATTTCCCCGCGCCTTATCATCTCCAAGCACCTCACCAACTCCTCCGGTACCGGCGCCTCAAAATGCATGTCCGCTCCCGTCACCGGATGTTTCAAATCAAGCGTATACGAATGGAGCGCCTGGCCTTCGATGGGGAAATGATCTTTCTTGTAGCCGTAAAGCGGGTCATTCGCCACCGGATGCTCAATGTGCGCCATGTGGACGCGAATCTGATGCGTGCGCCCCGTTTCCAGGCGGCATTCCAGCCACGAATAGCGCGGCAAATGCTCCAGCACGCGAAAATGCGTCACCGCGGGCTTTCCCGTCTTCGGCTCCACCGCCCACTTCATCCGATCCTTGGGACTACGCCCCAGCGGCAGGCGAATAATTCCCGTATCCGCCGGCATCGAGCCGTGCACGAGCGCCACATATTTCCGCACCGCCGTATGCGAGCCGATTTGCTCACGCAGATTTTCATACGCGCGCTGCGTTTTCGCCGCGACCATCACGCCCGACGTATCCTTATCCAGCCGATGCACGATGCCCGGCCGCGCCGGATCGCCGACGGAAAGAATTTGCGGCCCCACATGATGCAGCAGCGCATGCGCGAGCGTCCCCGAAAGATTGCCCGGCGCCGGATGACACACCATCCCCCGCGCCTTATCGAGCACGATCATGTCCTCATCTTCATACAAAATCGAAAGCGGGATATCCTCCGGCCGCAGCACAAATTCCTCCGGCTCTTCGTATTGATAGGAAACGACGTCCCCCGCCGCGAGACGACTGTTTCCTTTTGCAGATTTCCCGGAGGAAACGGAAACCAGCCCGTCTTTGATGGCTTTTTGTACCTGTCTGCGCGAAAATCCCGACGCCTCGGCCAGAAAGACATCCAGCCGACTCCCCGCCGCCGCTTCCGATACGTCATATTTCAAAATTTTCATGCGTCCTGCCTCCAAAAATACCACACAATGCACGCCATCCCGACGCAAATCCCGATATCGGCCACGTTAAAAATCGGCCAAACGCGAAAATCGAAAAAATCTACCACGCCCGGCAGCCACACCCGATCAATCGCGTTTCCGAGCGCGCCGCCCAAAAGCATCCCAATGCCGACGGAAAAATAGAGCGGCCGCCGCGGAATCCGCCGCCACATCCACGCATACGCGCCGAAAAGCACGACCACAATCAGGAGGAAAAACCATTGCTGATTCTCGAAAATCCCGAAAGCCGCGCCGCGATTGTAAATATACGTCCAATGAAACACCCCGGGAATCACCGGAATCGATTCATGGAGCTCCATCACCTGCGCGACGTACCATTTGGAAACTCGGTCAATCATCAGAATCCCCAAAGCCGCCAAAAGCGTGTACATGTGTGTTTGAGTCCTTTCTGTGTGAATACCTTCCTGCACCATTAGCGCGCGGGCATGGAGCTGGGAGCTGGGAGCAGGGAGCTTTAAGAGGATGCGCTCCGCGCATAAATTTTTATAATCGCTCG
>CAVJQK010000230.1:0-2562 GCA_963651795.1 Erysipelotrichaceae bacterium
CAGAGTGCAGAGTGCAAAGTGCAGAGTGCAGAGAAAAAAGAGATGAGTGAAGAGATATGAGATATGAGTGCAAGGTGTCGCTTCGCGACGATCTTGTTGTAATCGGCGCTTCGCGCCTCGCCGCCTTCGGCGGCATAAAACAGAAATCGTGCCCGAAGGGCACACCGAGAACTCATATCTTTTCCCTCATATCTCATATCTTTTATAAAAAATCGTCTATCTTTTATAAAAAAATCGTCGCCGCAGGCGACACCTGAAGCGCATGTCGCATGCCGCATGCCGCATGCCTTTTCATCGATTATGTAGCAGTAAAGGAAAAAGATGGCATTATTGAAAATCAGCGGCCTTTCCAAGGCCTTTGGCATTCATACGGTATTTGAGAACGTTTCCTTTGAGATTCGGAGTGGGGAGCGGGTCGGGCTTTGCGGTGCGAACGGCGCCGGGAAGACGACTCTTTTGCGCTGCCTGATCGGCACGGAGGAGACGGATAAAGGGAGCGTTTCCGCCGATTCCGGCTGCGTCGTCGGCTATCTGCGCCAGGATTTCGATTACAAGACGAAAAGCATTCGCGAAGAAATCGAAGAAGCGTGGAAAGATTTGCTTCTTTGCGAAGATAAAATGCGGGAAACGGCGCGCCTTTTGGAAGAGCACAAGGACGATGAAGAGCTCGTCGCCCGCTACGGGAAATTGGAGGAACGTTTCGAATTTCTCGGCGGATATTCCTATCGCGCGACGACGAAAAAAATTTTGACGGGGCTCGGTTTCACGGAAGCCGATTGGGACCGCGACATTCGTTCTTTTTCTGGCGGGCAGAAAGTCCGCATCAATCTGGCGTGCGCGCTCGTGCGCCATCCGGATTTCCTCCTTTTGGACGAGCCGACGAACCATCTCGACATGGACATGCTGGAGTGGCTCGAAGATTATTTGCGTTCGTACCGCGGCGGGATCTTTATGGTTTCCCACGACCGCTATTTCCTGGACGCCGTCGCGACGGGAATTTTGGATTTGGAAAACGCGCACATTCGCAGTTTCCGCGGCAATTACACGCGCTATCAGAAGACGAAAGCCGAGCAGGACGCCGCTTACGAAAAAGCGTACGAAAAGCAGCAGGAGCACATTAAGGAAACGGAAGAATATATCCGCCGTTACAAAGCGGGGATTAAATCGAAACAGGCGCGCGGCCGGCAGTCTCAATTGAATCGGCTGGAGCGGCTCGCGGCGCCGACGCACGCGAAGACGCTGCAATTTCGGTTTCCGGAACCGGAAGAATGCGCCGAAAAAGTGCTTGATATTTTGCACGCGAAAGCGTCCTACGGCGAGCACATCATTTACGAAGATTTGAATTTGCGCATCCGCCGCGGCGAAACGGTCGGCCTCATCGGCCCGAACGGCGCGGGGAAAACGACGCTTTTGAAAACGATTTTGGGCGAAAAGCGGCCGGACACGGGTCTCATCGCACTCGGAAACAATGTGCATCCGGCGTATTATTCGCAGGAGCAGGAACGATTGGATTCCACGCTCACCGTGCTGGAACAGATCGAAAATCAATTCCGCATGGGAGAGGGAGAGGCGCGAAGCGCGCTCGGCATGTTTCTTTTCCGCGGCGACGACGTTTTCAAATCCGTCGCGCTGCTTTCCGGCGGCGAAAAGGCCAGGCTCTCGCTTCTCACCGTATTTTTGGAACATCCGAATTTTCTCATTTTGGACGAACCGACGAATCATCTCGACATCCCGACGCGGGAAATTATCGAAGGAGCGGTGCGCGCATTCGCCGGCACCTGCCTCATCGTGTCCCACGACCGTTATTTCCTCGATAAGACGGTCGGCCGCATTCTCGAAATGAATCACGGCGTTTTGACGGAATATCTCGGCAATTACACGTATTACAAAGAGAAGAAACAGGATCTCGCCGAATTTGAAAAAGATCGGCGCGGCGCCGCACCGGAAAAGGCGGAAACGCAGAAAAAGGAAACTCCGACCAAGCCGGAAGTGTCGCAGTCGAAAATCGCGAAAATCGAGCAAATCGAAATGGAAATCGCGCGCGAAGAAGCGACGCTTAAAATGTATGAAATGCAAATGGCGGCCGTCGCCGCCGATCCGGAGGCGTATAAAGACGCCGCCGCGGCGTATGAGGGGCAGAAGGAAAAATTGGATGGATTGTATGTGAAATGGGAAAATGCACAATAAGAAATTCCGCGCAAGCGGAATTTTTTATTGCGCATTTTCCCATGCGGGGATTCCGCTTTGCGGTAGTGCGACATTTGTTTATCCCGCTGCGCGGGATGGCGCGCCTTCGGCGCGCCGTGTTCATTTCTTTTCTTCCCCGCGGAAGAAAAGAAACCGGTGGGGGTAGGGCCTCCCCGGCCGAAGAATCCGATTTTATCGAAATTTCCTCCGATGCTTCGTCAAGAGACGGCCTACATAGCATCTGCTATGCCGACCGCCTCTTTCCTCGCCTCAAAGAAAATTCCTTTGATAAAATCGGATAACTGCCGGGGAGGTCCTACCCCCGCCAAAGAAAAGAAACCGCCGACCGAAATAAATTTGCCGCGGCGATGGGGC
>CAVJQK010000231.1:0-2498 GCA_963651795.1 Erysipelotrichaceae bacterium
ACTTATATCGTCATTCCGGACTTGATCCGGAATCTCTGCTGTCTGATTGCTCGCTCTTAAGCATGCGTCATGGGTGGTTTTTAATGCCGGCGGAGCCGGCGAGCGAGCGGAGCGAGCGATTACAACAGGAATCGTGCCCGAAGGGCACACCTCTCACCGATCAGCGAAGCGGCATCGGTGCCATATAAAAATCCGTCGCCGAAGGCGACACCTCTTAAAGCCGTCAGCTGTCAGCCGTCGGCGGGTGACTCGGCCGAGCGCGCGTCTCACGTCTGATCGTCTGACAGTCTGACGTCTCGCGCACCAATGTCGCACTACGCCAATCGCGTCTTTGCACTTTGCACTTTGCACTTTCAAAACAGGAATCGTCACCGAAGGCGACACCTGCGCCGCATCAACGCACACAAAAAGTCCCGAAATGCAATTGTCCCGGGACTTTGTTTCTTAAAATTTTTATTCAATTACGAGGAGCAGATCGCCTTGGGAAATTCTTGCGCCGGCTTTGGCCACGATTTCGGAGACGATGCCGTCTTTGGGCGCCGTGATGGTCGTTTCCATCTTCATCGCTTCGGTGACGAGGATGGGATCGCCTTTCTTTACGTGGGCGCCTTTTTCGACGAGGACTTTGACGACGGAGCCGGAGAGGGTCGCGCCGACTTCGCCGACGACGTCTTTGTCGGCTTTGCGGACTTCGACGTTCTGCGTCGCGACGTGTTTGTCGTGGACTTTGATTTCGCGCGGCATGCCGTTCAGTTCGAAGCGGACGAAACGATCGCCGTTCGCATCCGGTTTCGTCATGTCTTCCATGCGAATCAGAATCATTTTGCCCGGCTCGATATTGACGCGGATTTCTTCGCCCGGTTTCATGCCGAAGAAGAAGGTCGGCGTGTCGAGGACGGAGAGGTCGCCGTACATTTTGTGGCGGGCCTGGTAATCGCTGTAGACTTTCGGGTAGATGAGGTAGGAGGAAACGGCCTGCTCGGTGGTCGGGAAGCCTTTTTCTTCCATTTCTTCTTTCACGAGGACCATGTCGACGTCGGCGGGTTTCGCTTCGGCATGCGCCGGTTTGCCGCGAAGGATGATACTCTGGAGTTTTTCGGGGAAACCGCCGTAGGGGGTGCCGAGTTTCCCGTCGAAGAAATCGACGACGGACTGCGGGAAGTCGAGGGTGTCGCCTTTTTCGTAGATGTCTTCTTCGGTGAGGCTGTTCTGGACCATGAAGAGGGCCATGTCGCCGACGACTTTGGAGGACGGGGTGACTTTAATGATATCGCCGAACATCATATTGACTTTGGCGTACATTTTGCATACGTCGAGCCAACGATCGCCGAGGCCGACGGCGGTCGCCTGCTGGCGGAGGTTCGAGAATTGGCCGCCGGGCATTTCATGGGAGAAGACGGTGGTATTCGGCGCGGCCATTTTGCTGTCGACGCCCGCATAGTACGGACGGACGCCTTCCCAGTAGCGATCGATGGCATCCATAGCTTCGAGATCGAGTTTCGGGCGGCGCGGATGATCCTGCAATGCGAAGTAGAGGGATTGCATGGAGGGCTGGCTCGTGCCGTTCGAAAGGGCGCTTGTCGCGACGTCGACGATATCGACTCCGGCATCGACGGCTTTCGCGTAGGAATAGATAATGCAGCCGCTGCCTTCGTGGCTGTGGAGGTGAATCGGAAGATCGACGGCATCTTTCAATGCGGAAACGAGCGCGTAGGCTGCTTCCGGTTTCAAAAGGCCGGACATATCTTTGATGGCAATGATGTGCGCACCGGCGTCTTGCAATTGTTTCGCCAGGTCGGTGTAGTATTTGAGGGAATATTTCTGGCGATTCGGATCCATGAGATCGCCGGTGTAGCAGATGGCCGTTTCCGCCAGTTTCCCGCATTTCCGGACTTCGTCAATCGTGACGGTCATGTGGTCGAGCTGGTTCAGGCAGTCGAAAATGCGGAAGACGTCGACGCCGTTCACGGCAGCGCGGTCAATGAAATGACGGACGACGTTTTCGGCGTAATTCGTGTATCCGACGGTATTGGCGCCGCGGGTCAGCATCTGGAAGAGGATGTTCGGTGCGGCTTCGCGCATTTGACGCAGGCGCACCCACGGGCATTCGTCGAGGAAACGATACGCGACGTCGAATGTCGCGCCGCCCCAGTTTTCAAAGGAGAAGAGGTTTGGCAGTTTCGTCGCCGTGTAGCGGATGGCGTTCATGATATCGTGCGTGCGGACGCGGGTCGCGAGGAGGGACTGGTGCGCATCGCGGTATGTCGTATCCATGAGGAGGACTTCTTTTTGGTCCATGACCCATTTCGCGAATTTCTCCGGACCCATTTCGTCCAGGAGCTGCTTGGTGCCGCGCGGCGGTTCTTCTTCCGTTTCCAAAACGGGGAGCGGCGCGAAATCGGGCTTCGGTGTCATGCCCGCATTGGCGTAGCCGTTCACGGTGATGTCACCGATGTATTCGAGGAGTTTCGTCCCGCGATCGCTGATGTCATGCGGGT
>CAVJQK010000232.1:0-2467 GCA_963651795.1 Erysipelotrichaceae bacterium
CGGCACAAATATTGCACAAAGCAGCAGCTGAATTTGTGCCGATATTTTTACGCCTCCGGTTCTTCGCGGTCGGTGGTTTCGTAGAAGAAGGTGAATTGGCCGGCGAAGTACATTTGGACGGTGCCGACGGGGCCGTTTCTGTTTTTGGCGAGGATGAGGTCGGTGAGATTCCGCGCGGATTCATCGGCTTCGAGTTCTTTATTGTAGTAGGATTCGCGGTAGAGGAAGGCGACTTTGTCGGCGTCTTGCTCGAGCGATCCGGATTCGCGCAGATCGGAGAGGAAGGGCCGGTGGTCCTGGCGTGCTTCGACGCTGCGGGAGAGCTGGGAAAGGGCGATGACGGGGACGGAAAGTTCACGAGCGAGACCCTTGAGATTTCTGGAAATGTCGGAAATTTCCTGTTGGCGTCCGTCGCTGCCGCGGATGTTTCTGCTTTGCATGAGCTGGAGATAATCGATGACGATGAGGTCGAGGCCGACTTCGGCTTTGAGGCGGCGCGCTTTGGAACGAATGTCGGCGACGGTGACGGAGGAGGTGTCGTCGATGTAGAGCGGCGCTTCCATGAGCACGCTGGCGGCGCTGGCGAGGTTCTGCCATTCGTTCTTCGTGGTGAGGCGGCCCGTCTGGAGTTTCTGGCTGTCGATTAAAGCCGTCGAGCACAGGAGTCTTTGGACGAGCTGGCTTTGCGGCATTTCGAGGGAGAAAAAGGCGACGGGGCGCTTGGCGGCGAGGGCGACATTTTTCGCGATATTCAGGGAAAACGCGGTCTTGCCCATGGAGGGGCGTGCGGCAAGAATGATGAAGTCGCCTTTTTGGAGGCCGGCGGTGAGATTATCAAAGGACGTGAATCCGGTGGGAAGGCCGGTGATGCCGGATTTATTTTGGAAACGCTGATTGATTTCGGCGAGTTCTTTTTGGACGGCTTCTCCGATGGGAATGAAGTCGCCTTTGCGATCGTCTTTGGAAACGTCGAGGATTTGGCGCTCCGCGTCGTCGACGATTTGGAGTGTTTCATCGGCACCGGCATAGGCTGCGGCGGCGATATTATTCGCGGCGTGGATGAGGCGGCGAAGTTTCGCTTTATCGGCGACGATTTCCGCATGGCGGCGGATGGCTTTGGGCAAAATGCAATGGGTGGGAAGCTCATTTACGTAGATCATGCCGCCCACGTCGTCGAGGCGTCCCATGCGGCGCAGCTCTTCGGTGACGGTCAGAATATCGGCTTCGATGCCTTTGTGCGTGAGGGACAGGATGGCATTGAAAATGACGGCGTGCGCTTCGCGGTAGAAATCGACGGCGCGCAAAAGGTCTTCGCCGACGACGACGGCGTCGCGGTCCTGCAGCATGGCGCCCAGGACGGATTGCTCGGCTTCGATGCTCTGCGGCGGCATTTGCCCCACGGAGAGCGCGGCCGCTTCTTCGCGTTTCTCAAATTTCTTATCGGATTTCTTTTCGTATGCCATAGTTGCCTCCGGGAATTTGTTTCTCTATATATATATTACATCATTTTATATAAGATTCAATGACGGGGTTTTTGAGGAGGATGCGGAAGAGGACGGGGCCGATGAGGCCGACGGCGACCAATTCACCGGCGGCGATGTAGACCATCGTGAGGATGACGGAAACGGGATCGGCCGGGATTTCCGAAAGGTATAAAAGCTCCGCGCCGATGAGGACGCCGTTTGCGATGACGGGGCAGAGCGAGGCCGTAAAAAGGTTGCGGCAAAAGCGCATTGCCCAGACGGAAATAAATGTCGCGAAAGTGCCGACGAGGATGTCCGTGAGGCCGAAGGGGCTTCCCAAATTGGCGAGAAAGCAGCCGGCGACGAGTCCCGGAATCCAATGCCCGCCGTAGAACGCGAGCAGCGTCATGCATTCGGAGAGGCGGATTTGGATCGGCCCGTAGGAAACGGGAGCCAGCGCGATCGTGAGCGCCGCATAGAGCGCCGCGACGGCGGCATTCAAAAGTAAATGACGAAGAGACAAAACGGTTTCCTTTTCAAAATTTTATGTGATTCTTTATTGTACTACGTTTCCGGCGATTCTTCGAGCAAATATTCGGCCGCTTTCCGGACGGCCTCCACGTCTTTCATGTGGAAGGGCTTGAGTTCCCGCGTAATCATGCCCAAAAAGGCGGTGTGTTTGAGGAAACGAATGGCTTCGCGGCGGATATCTTTGCTCGGCCGCCGTTTTGATTTGCGCTTCTCTCGTATTCATAACAATGCCTTTCTCCCGTAAAATGCATTTTTATTTATTGTAGCAGGATTTTGAATCCGCGACCAGAGAAAATTTTGGGCATGAGGCATGGGGGATGGGGCATGAGACTCAGGATGCGCTGCGCGCATATTCCTGTTTAAATTCGGGGAAGGGAAAAGGGGAAAGAGGAAAGAGGCGCGCGCCGCTTTTGCGACGGCCGTCAGCCGTCAGCATCCGCACGCATGTGGCACCGAGCCGAGCGCGCTTCCCC
>CAVJQK010000233.1:0-2451 GCA_963651795.1 Erysipelotrichaceae bacterium
TCTCCTTCATAAAAATTTTCTTTTCAAAAAGAGGCCGCCTTTTTTGAGCCAGTTTTGCTTCTCCATAAAGCTGACGTTTTGCTCGGCGTAGGGAATTTTGTTCGTTTCGAGCCAGACGTCGAGGAGGAGCTCGGAGACGAAGCCGTAGATTCTTTGCTGGAATGTGTCCCAGCCGGTGATGTCGATGCGGGGCTCGAGAGTGAAAAGAATATCGAAGAGCCATGCCATGTAGGCGTCGTAGTAGTCGCGGCGCATGACGAACATATTGAACATATGGGCGGATGTCTTTTGCATGACGGCCCGAAAGGCGGCATCGTATTCCGGATATTTCTCGTGAATAATCGCTTCGGTCTCGTCCAGACCGACGGCGGGATGGGCGTGATTGTAATGGGAGCGATTGGTCTCGATGTAGTATTTCCGCCGGCCGGGCACGATGACGGGGTGCGCGGAAAGGAGCGTTTCCCAATCGGCGGCGGTGAGAATTTCGCGCCGTTTCCCTTCTATCGTATGAGCTTCTTTTTTCGTAAAGTAGCGGCGGTAGTGGCAGAGGCCGATGTAGTCGGCGTCGAGGTTTTTCCACGCCCAATAGAGGCCGGTGAGTTCGCAATAGTACGGGTTCTTTGCGGAAATGTTGTCTCCGGTGTCGTCTCCCGGGAAACCGATTGCTTCTTTGCCGACAGCGCCGACGTGGATGGGAAGGTAGACGGGATCCTGCGGCGTCCGGTAGGGCTTATGGCAGGCGACGAGGATTTTAATATCTTTTTTCATGCTTTCCTTTCGTGGAAAATTCTAAGTGCATAGTGCATAGTGCATAGTGCATAGCTAAGAGGTGTCGCTTCGCGACGATTCCTGTTTTATACCGCTTCGCGGGCGCATTTCCGATGCTTGGAGGATCCCGGATCAATTCCGGGATGACACACGAGGTGCCGGAATAACGGTGCAAAGCTTACTTGATAATACCCTTGTGCCGTTTATGTCACATCACGGTCACATTTTTTATTTCGCCGTGTCCCTCAACAAAATTCAAAATTCCTCTCACGCCCGAAACGAAATATCGTCCATTCTCTATTCCATTTCCCTATCCCTTATCCACCCGATTTACTTTCTTTATCCATTCCATGACTTTATACATTTCGGTACTCGGCATGTATGCCACAGTATGAAGACGCCGGCCGTTTCCTTTACAATAAGCTTCCAATTTTCGGGCATTTTGAATTGCCGTTTCTTCTTTTCCGCACAAATCGGGATATACATCCTCAGATTTTTCATATCCGGGGATATACCGAGACAATTCCCTCATCAGTTCCCCGGAATTTTGATATTGCCTTGTGGAAAATACAAAGTGACAAAGATACCACATTTCAAAGCTCGGCGCGGAAACAATCAAATACACCGGCACAGCCTCTCTTCCCGACATCATTTTTTCCGCCGCTTGAAGCAAGGAATCTCTTGCCGAATCAAAATCGGAATCAACTAAGCAGACTGCCATATCTTCTTTGTCCAATTCTTTTTCGCCGACGACTTCCAATAATCTTCGCATCAAGCTTTTCGGATCGGTTTCATTTCCGGGCACGAAACGTATTTCCAAAAAATCTCCCTTGAAATGCTCCAAATAGAATCTTTCCGTCTTATTATTTCGATTCCCTTCAACAGAAACAAATAGAATCTTTTTCATCCGACGCTTACGGGTATTGCGCTGCTTCGGAGTATAGGCATTTTTCTTCACCATAAAAGATCACCGCCCTCGATATCCGGAATCGCTCCGAAGCGTCCCAGTAGGTAGGCTTTACGGATATTCGTTTGTTTCCTGAGCGAAAATTCATCCAAAGAATAAAGCTCGGATTCACCCGTTTCCTTTCCTTTTTCCACGAAATAAATTTCATCATCTCTGGAAACGCGGCGGGAAAGAAGCGTCACGGTGTGCGCAGAAATAATCAATTGTGCGTTCGTGATATTGATTTTCGGATCACGGAAAAGGGAAACCAAATAGCTCACCAAAAGCGGATGCAAACTGGCATCGAATTCATCAATGCAAATGATTCTTCCATTAAGAAACACATCATAAAGAACCGGACTCAAACTAAAAAACTTCTTTGTCCCTTCCGATTCTTCGTCAAAATTAAGTGCCCAATCTTTTATTTCCCCATTTTTAGCCTCAATCCGATGCGTCATTAACAAATCATACGCCTTGTGCTTCCCGGATATAACTTCGTCGCCTGCAACGGCACGAAGCACCGGATGCAATCCCAATATCCATTGATCGGTCGGCACATCTCGGACTTGCAATTCATAATCGGAAATATTCATATCCGCTTTTTTGAGCAGATCGCAAACAAAACGATTCAATTTTTTATCGATATCATTTTCAAGCATATCCACGTCTCTGGATATCAACTCTTTGTAATCATTGGAAAATGTATCGATCTTATTAAACCACAAAAATGGCTCTTG
>CAVJQK010000234.1:0-2437 GCA_963651795.1 Erysipelotrichaceae bacterium
TCGTAGAAACGCGTGGAGTGGGCTTCGGAAAGGTCGCCCATCGCCGTTCCGTAGAAGCAAGTCATGGTCGCCGCAATGACGGTGCCGACAAGTGCCGCCGCGCCAAGGTACGCCAGATTTCGTTTCGTAATCCATTCGCGCGGAATCACGTGCTCAATCCAGTAGCCGATAATGAAATAAAAACTCGGTTCACTCACGGCGAGTAGCGGATTCAGAAAATAATTCATCTCCGCCTGTCCTCGGAAAATGAGGAAGGAAACGATCGGCACGACGCCGACGAAAAAGAGATTGAGACCGATGAGATAGAGGTAATGAATGTTTCTGAGATTTCGCACCATCGCGCGCCAAAGCGGGAGCATGAGGAGGAAAGCGATATAAATGTAGAGGAAATAATACGCCGTCGCCATCGTGGACGTGTAGAGGATGGAGAAAAAGCGCGTGGGCGAGAAATTTCGCTCCGGCACGGCGTAGAGATAAATGTAATTTAAAAGCGAAAAAATCAGGATGACTTGCGCAAAGCGCCAAATTCTTTTTTTGAAGATGACGGAAACGGGCTCATCTTTTCCGAGAAGCAGCGCGCCGGAAATCATAAAGAATATCGGCACGGCCGTTTTTATCCAGAAGGGGACGAGGATGTATAAAGGAAACCATGCGGAATCCTGCTGCGTGAGATACAGCGAAAATCCGGATGTCGCCGAGTGGGTAAACATGACGAGCCAAATGCAAATGGCGCGAAGAAATTCGATGTGCAGATTTTTCAAAATTTCGCCTCCGTTCCTGTTTCTTCTATGATATCACAACTTGACAATGAGGCGGGGCGCGGGTATAATATTTCAGTCATTGCATGGGGTGCTGTGACGCAACCGCGCGTATCGGGTTTCCAAATTCTTCGGATTTTTCGCGAAGATACCCGCTGTCGGCGAGTCTGGTAGAAGGAGGTGCACACATGTACGCTATTATCAAAACAGGCGGAAAGCAGTATTGCGTAGAAGTCGGCAAGAAAATTTCCGTAGAAAAGCTGGATGCCGAAGTCGGCGCCGAAGTGGCTTTTGAAGATGTTCTCTTCATCGGCGGCGAAGACGTCAAAATCGGAGCTCCGTTCATCGCAGGTGCGAAGGTCACCGCGAAAGTCGTGGAGCAGGGCAAAGGCAAGAAGATTCGTATTTTCAAGTATAAAGCAAAATCGAATTATCGCCGTCGCCAGGGTCATCGCCAGCCGTTCACGATGCTGGAAGTGACTGCGATCGAAGGCTGATGATTTCGGTCAAAATCGGCAATACGGAAGGGCGGATTTCATCTTTTTCGGTGAGCGGCCATTCGGGGTATGCCGAAAGCGGCGCGGACATTATCTGTGCGGGAGTTTCCGCATTGACGCTCGCGGCGGCTTTGGGGCTTCGGGACGTATTGCACAAGAAGGGGAGCTATCGGTCGAAAGACGGGTTCCTTTCCGTGGAGATAACGGAGACCGATGATAGGACGGAAGCGGTCCTTCGGTCGATGCTCTGCGGGCTTTATGAAATGCAAAAGCAATATTCGGATTATATACAGGTGAAGGAATACAGGAGGTGATTTCCCATGTTGCAGTTTGATCTCCAGTTGTTCGCACATAAAAAAGGTGTATCGAGCACGAAAAACGGCCGTGATTCCCACGCGCAGCGTCTCGGCACGAAAATGCACGACGGCATGATCGCCAAGACCGGCAACATCATCGTCCGCCAGCGCGGCACGCATATCCATCCGGGTACGAATGTCGGCATCGGCAAGGATGACACCCTCTTCGCTCTGGCAGACGGCAAGATTCATTTCGAACGTCTCGGCAGAGATAAGAAACAGGTCAGTGTCTATCCGGTAGCATAAGAAATAAAAAGGAGCTCGCGATGAGCTCTTTTTTTGTGCGCGCATTTTGTGCGCGAAAAAGCCCTCGCGGGATATGCGGGGGCTTTTGTTTCGTAAATTTATGAAATTTTTGAAATTTTAGGAAACGGAAACTCAGACGATTTTTTCGCCGTGATAAATTTCGCCTTCGATATCCGGTTTCACACCGTATTCCACGGCCCATTCGGATTTGTATTTAATGGCCTGGGCGTGAATATTTTTCATCATGTCTTTCGTGCGGACGATGTGGGCCGGGCAGCCGACGACGAGGGAATTCGGCGGGATGACCTGATTTTCCATGACGACGGCACCGGCGGCGACAATGGATCCGCGGCCGATGACGGCGCCGGTCAAAATCGTGGCACTCATGCCGATGAGGCAGTGATCTTCGATAACGCAGCCGTGCACGCAGGCGCAGTGACCGATGGTGACATAATCGCCGATGATGCACGGATTATTATCCGCGACGTGAAGGCACGTGAGATCCTGGACGTTCGTGCATTCGCCGATGGAAATATAATTCACATCGCCGCGCGCGACGACGCCCGGCCAAACGCTGGCG
>CAVJQK010000235.1:0-2418 GCA_963651795.1 Erysipelotrichaceae bacterium
ATACGGATGATATCCGGCCTCGACCAAACGTTCACGCGAAAGGGCCAGCATTTCGGAAACTTCTTCGCTTTGCGGCAAATCCCGGTTCGCTTCGGCTCCGAAAAACGGACTTCCCCTTTTTATTGCCAGCGTGTGAATTGTAACATTTTCCGGCCCGTATTGGCAAATCGCATCCAAATTTTCCGCCATATCGGAAAGTTTCTGCCCCGGAAGCCCGCAAATAAAATCCATATTCACCGTACGGAAACCGAATTTTCGTGCGGTTTTTACGGCCTCCGAAATATCGGCACATGTGTGTGCGCGGGAAATCTTTTCCAAAATCCGATCCTGCATCGTCTGCGGATTGACGGAAATTCGATTGACGCCGGCTTCCGCCAAGACGGCCAATTTTTCTTCCGTCATCGTATCGGGACGCCCCGCCTCCACCGTCCATTCTTTTTCCGGCGCATCACTCACCGCGCGCCGCACGGCCGAAAGCACGCGCCGCAATTGTTCGGCCGTCAAAATCGTCGGTGTACCGCCGCCCATATACAGACTCGTCACATGAAGACCCGTCTCGCGAAGAAGAATTTCCGCATCCCGTATATCTTCGCAAAGTGCATCCGTATACGAAGCAAGCGCCTCTCCCTCCCTCGCAACCGCGGAAGGAAACGAACAATACGAACATTGCGTGGGACAAAACGGCACATGCGTGTAAAAAGAAATACCGTCGGATGTCTCGCTACGTGCGGCTTTTACCTGCCGGGAAACCGTATCGATCAAAAGATTTTCCACATCCGTCGATACCTTTTTTCCGCGAAGATACGCGCGGGATTTTGTTTCCCAATCCTCATCCGCCAAAAAACGCCAAAGCGCTTTCGTCGGCCGCATGCCGAGCAATTCACCCCACGGCCCCGGCGTTTTCCCCGTTTCTTCGCCGAGCATTTCCATCAGGACATGCACCGATTCTCCGCGGGAAGAGACTTCGGCCTCTCCCGTAAATCCGCCCGGTCCCAAAAGACGCAAATGCCCGTCGGGCGAAAGAAAAAGTTTCCAATCCGCCTTTTCTTTTTCCGCGTGAGAAATCCCGAAATACAGAAATACCTGCGCTACGGCCGACGCTTCGGAAGGCAATCCTTCGTAAAAATACGTCACTCCTTATGCGCTCCTCTGCATTCCGTGCAATACCCGTACACTTTAAGCTGAGAATCCACCACTTCGAAACCGTTTTGCTTCGCGATTTCTTTTTTGACCTCTTCCAGCCCGTCATACGGAAATTCCACGACCCGTCCGCATCCCAGGCAAATCAGATGGTGATGAGAATTTTGCAAATTATGATCATTGAGCTCATACCGGTTTCTTCCGTCGCCGAAATCCAATTTTTTCAGCAAATCTAGCGCCGTAAATAAATCCAAAGAGCGATAAATCGTCGCAAGCCCGATATCCGGATTCTCATCCTTCACCGCCGCGTACACATCTTCGGCACTCATATGATTTTCTTTACTGTCCAAAAAAGCCTGCAAAATAATTTGCCGCTGGCTCGTAAATTTGTATTTGTGATCTTTAATCCGCTTTCTGAGCGTATTCATCACATTCGACTGTTTCATTTCTCTTACCCCCGACGACTGTATCGATTATAAAACCACATATGCCGAAGCAAAATCTGCAAAACCGCCAAAACGGGCACCGCAATCATCATGCCCACAATCCCGTAAAGATGTCCGCCGACCAAAACACCCAGAATAATGGCTACCGGATGCATATCGATAATGGATCCCATCAGTTTGGGCATAATGATGTGCGAATCCAATTGCTGCACTACAATGTAGAAAACCAAAACCTGCACCGCCAAAGCCGTGCTTTCCGTCAACCCCAACAATATCGGGGGAACCGCGCCGGCTATCGGCCCCACGACGGGAATCATTTCCACGATACCGGCCAGCAGACCGACGACCAAAGGATACGGAATTCCGAGTGCCAACATTCCTAGAAATACCACAATCGTCATCAAAACGGAAAGGGTGAGCTGCCCGGTGATATACGCCGACAGTACTCGATGCATTTCCCCGAAAAGATCGGTGAGATGCGCTTCGTACCGCTTAGGAAACAGTGCAATGAAACCGCGAACAAAGTTTCCGCCCATTTTTATCATATAGAACGTAATGACCGGCACGACGACAAGCTCCACCATCGTGGAAGCCAGCGAAAACACCGCCGACAGACTGAAAGAAGCCAGCGACAATGTATAACTTCCGATTTCCTGCAATAATTTGGTGATAATTTGTTTTCCTTCGTCGGGAAGCGCCGCCACATTGTATTGCATTTCGATTTCCACAATCGCTTCCTGCACTTCGACAATCAATCCCGGAATTTCTTTGACAAATTCCCGGAACTGTTTCCCGAAAGGTACCAGGACATGCAGAACAATCAGGTACAACG
>CAVJQK010000236.1:0-2398 GCA_963651795.1 Erysipelotrichaceae bacterium
GCGTTACAGTAAAAACGGCAAAATATTTCCGTATTTCAAGGAGGCATATGATGAAAGAAGAAGCAACAAAAGTTTCCGCATTCCCCGTCGGCATCGAAAATCCGTACGGAGAATTTTTCACGGGACAAAGTTATCTCGCGATTTTAACGAAAAAGCCCGTCGTCGCCAATGTCACATTCGAGCCGGGATGCCGCAATCATTGGCACATCCACCACGGCGGCGGGCAGATACTTCTCGCGACGGGCGGCCGCGGTTATTATCAAGCGTGGGGCGAAGAAGCGCGCGAACTTCTCCCGGGCGACGTCGTCGAAATTCCGGCGGGCGTCAAGCATTGGCACGGCGCGGCGCCGACGGAATGGTTCAGCCATATCGCGATCGAAGTCCCGTCCGAAAACGGCTCGAGCGAATGGTGCGAAGAAGTTTCCGACGAAGAATATTTGAAACTGAAATGAAAAATAACATGGCAAAAGACGTGTATAATAAAGAATGACGAAAAGTTTCGTTTCTTTTTTCGTCATTTCAAAAAAAGGAGTGCCATTATGGAAACAAAAATTCTGACCGTATATTTCTCCCGTTCCGGAAATACGAAAAAAGTCGCGAATCTCATTCATGAAACCGTCGGCGGCGACATCGCCGAAATCAAAACGCATCGCACGTATTCGTCCTCATATGCGGGCGCCATATTGCAGGGCGGGCTCGAAAAATTCAAAAACGCGCGCCCGGAGCTCTTCCCTTTGAATAAAAATCCGAAAGATTACGATGTGATTTTCGTGGGAACGCCCGTCTGGTGGTTCACCGTGACGCCCGCCATGAAATCGTTTTTGGAAACATACGATCTTTCCGATAAAAAAGTATTTCTTTTCCTGACAAACGGAGGAAAACCGGCCGAAGCCGAGCGCGATTTCAAAGCACTTTGCAAAGGCACCGTCTGCGACACCCTGGACATTCGTTTCAAAGGCCGCACGCAGGACGCCCCCGACGACGCGATTCGCACTTGGGTCGAAAAAGCCGTAAAAGAATAATATGAAACGAAAATTTTTATTTTTCTCTTTGGGCGCGGCGCTTCTCTCCGCCGCTCTCACCGGCTGCGGCACAAAAGCGACGGAAAACGTCCGCGAGACGATGACGCCGCTTTCCGTTCGTCAAGTCGTCGCCGCCGATAATGCGCACGGCCGCACTGTCATGTGGCAGCTTCCCTCCGAAGTCTCCGCCGCGGTCGAAATTCGGGAAACGGGAAGCACGGCCGTCGTTTCCTTCCCCGCTTCTTCGCGTTTTCTCCCCGGATCAAACGGCGCGCCCGATTCCTACATTTACGAAGCCGCCGTCCGAAATCTCGCGCCCGGGAAAATGTACGAATATCGCACGCGGACCGGAGATTCCGTTTCCAAATGGATGACCCTTCGGACGGATACCGGCGCCTCATTTTCGGCGCTCATTTTCCCCGATTCCCAATCGGCCGATTACAATGTCTGGAAAAATACGGCGCAAAAAGGATTCGAAAAAATGCCGGACGCCGATTTCCTCATTTCGATGGGCGATCTCGTCGACAACGGGCAGGATGAAACGCAATGGCAGCGCTGGTTTGCCGCCGTGCCCGCGCTCAAGAATATTTCCGTCGCGCCGCTCATGGGTAATCACGAAGCGTATTCCCTCGATTGGAAAGCGTGCGCGCCCGACCGTTTCCTCGCGCATTTTGCCCTTCCGCAAACGGGCGATGCGGCGTTTCCGGAGCTCTTTTGGTCCTTCGATTGGGGCCCGGTGCATTTTGCCGTGCTGAATACGGACATGCCGGAAATCGGGGATTTGTATCCGAATTTGGAAACGGCGCAAAAAGAATGGCTCGCGCGCGATTTAGAAACATCGAAGAAACCGTGGCGCGTCGTCCTCATGCACCGAGATCCGTTGCAATATCGCATTGCCGCGCGGCCGGAGCGCCCGGAAGGATTTTCGGAAGAAGGCGCGGCTTTCATGCCCGTCATCGAAAAAGCGGGCGCCGATCTCGTCCTCTCCGCGCATCTTCACACGTACCGTAATCGCGGACACATCAAAAATTTCACGCGGGATGAAACCGGCCCGCTCTACATTTTGACCGGCGTCGCCGGTGACGTGCGCTATCCGAATCTGTGGACGAATCACGCGCTCGATGTCACCGTCGCGCCGCAGCCGGAAACGGATAATTTCCTCACGATGGAAGCGGATGCGCAGACGCTGACACTCCGGGCCTACCGCACCGACGGTCTCCTGCTTGACGAAACCGTATTGCGAAAATAACAGCTGAAAAGGGGCTGTGACAAAACGCTTTTGCATTTTGTCACAGCCCCTTTTGTGCAACATTTCGAGAAGGCTATGCGCCGTGCGCCGTGCGCTATGCGCTTTAATCGGTGCGCTGCGCGGCATT
>CAVJQK010000237.1:0-2371 GCA_963651795.1 Erysipelotrichaceae bacterium
TTTCATTGGGATACGCACGCAAAAATCGCAAGTTTTTCTCGTAAGCGGACTCATACCTTTATCTTCGGCGCCCATGACAACGACGAGCGGCCCCGTCAAATTCGCCTCAAAATAATTCGACTCTCCGTCCATCGCCGTCCCGACGACCCAGAAACCCCGTTTCTTCAAATTTTCCAATGTTTGCGCGATATTTCCGATCCGACACACGGGGAGATATTGGCACGCGCCCGCCGCCGTTTTCATCGTCGCCGCCGTCACCGACGCGCTTTTATGCGCCGGAAGCAGCACCGCCGTAGCGCCCGCGCATTCGGCCGTGCGAATGATCGCGCCCAAATTGCGCACGTCTTCCACGCCGTCAAGCAAAATGAGAAACGGATCGCCCGCCTCGCACGAAGCCAAGACCTCGTCCAAATCTTTGTATTCGTACGGTTTCATTTCCGCGACGATGCCTTGATGACGCAAATCGGGCAGGAGCGCGTCCAATTCTTTTTCGTCTTTAACTTCTGCCGCAATGCCGCGCGATTTCGCTTCTTCAATGAGGCGGGAAAGCCGCGCGTCGCGATCGCCCCGTTTCACAAAAAGACGCTTCACCGAATCGGTCGCCAGTGCTTCCGCCACGGCATTTCGCCCGCCGATGTAGAAACTATCTTCTCGCTTTTTCGCCGCCGGCGCTTTTCCGCGGAAAGCTTCTTTGCGCGTGTTTCCCGATTCTTTTTGCGAAACTTGTTTCCGCGTCATTGTTTCCGAAATTCCTCCGCCAAAAATCCGAGCGCACGGCCGAGCATGAAATCCAGCCGCTCCGACTGCCCCGAAAGATAGAGATATCCCAGCACCGCTTCGAAAGCCGTCGATTCGCGGTATTCGGCCACCGTCGCCGATTTCGGCACGGACGAATGCGAATTGCGGCCGCGCTTGGCCACTTTGAGCTCACGCTCATTCAAAAGCGGCTCCAGCTCGTACAAAATGCGCGCTTGCCATTTCGCCGATACCATGTCCGAGGCGAGCGTGTGCAAAATTTGCACCTGATAAATTCCCGTCGCGATGAGATGCTCGCGGATGTAGAGCGACCAGCAAACGTCTCCCATATACGCCAAAGTCAGCGCATCGGCGGCGAAAATATCCTGCTCACTCACATCGGCGGGCGGCCGGCCGAATTTTTGCGCCATTTGGTTTTTGAGAAACTTAACTCTTTTAAACTCCACTCTTTTTCCACCTGGCTCCCGTCGGCGAATCTTCGATCGTGATGCCCATCGCGGCCAATTTATCACGAATGCTGTCCGCCGTCTGATACTGCTTGGCCGCGCGCGCTTCCTGCCGCACCGCCAAAATCACATCCATGAGTTTTGCGAAATCTTCATCCCCGGCCGCATTCTTCTTCCGGCTCCACGCCGCTTCCAAAATGCCGAGGACGCCCGTGATGTCTTTCAAATTCTTCGCCGCAAGCGCCACCGCTTCGCTGTCGATCCCGACGGCGCCCGACGTCACCGCCGTGTAATAAATATTGATCGCCTTCGCCAAATCGAACACCGTCGACGATGCAAGACCCGTATTGAAATCATCGTCCATCGCCGCATGGAAATCGGCCATCGCCTTTTCCGCCGCAGCCTGCAAAGCCGCCGATTCCGCAGATTTCTCGTTTCCTTCTTTTTCCGCAAGCTCACGCACACGCGCGACGACATCGGAAAGACGCGCCATATTCGTTTCCGCCTCTTCCAAACGTTCGTCGGAAAAATCCAGCGGGCTTCTGTAATGCATCGAAAGCAGGAAGAAACGGAGCGCCTCGCCGCTGTATTTCTCCAAGACGTCCTTTACAAGGAAGAAATTATTCAGCGATTTCGACATCTTTTCCGAATTGATTGTGATGAAACCGTTGTGCATCCAATAATGAACGAACGTTTTCCCCGTCGCGCCCTCGCTCTGCGCAATTTCATTTTCATGATGCGGGAAAATGAGATCGCTGCCGCCGCCGTGGAAATCAAACGTATCGCCCAGATAATGCCGCGACATCGCCGAGCATTCGATATGCCAACCCGGACGCCCCGGCCCCCACGGACTCTCCCACGCCGGTTCCCCCGGTTTCGCGCCCTTCCATACGGCGAAATCGCCCGGATTCCGTTTCTCGTCATTCACTTCGACGCGCGCGCCCGCCAGCATATCTTCGATTTTCCGCCCGGAAAGTTTCCCATAATTCGGGAACGTCGAAATATCGTAATACACATCGCCGCCCAGCACGTACGCGTGCCCTTTATCGATGAGAGTCTTCACCATATCGATGATATCGTCCATGTGATCAGACACACGCGGATATTTATCCACACGGCGCACGCCCAGCGCATCGATGACTTTGAAATACCATTCGATATAGCGATCC
>CAVJQK010000238.1:0-2334 GCA_963651795.1 Erysipelotrichaceae bacterium
CATTGATGCTGGGCATTGCGGGTTCTGCTATGGCGAGCGGGACTAATGGTACTTTGCTGATATTGAACCCGTATCCGGAATTCGGAAATACGGATAATACGACAGATAAGTATCAGACGGTTATCGGTTCGAATAATGCAACGGATGGTCTTCGTGCTTCCGTTTACGGGACAAGCAGTTCGGCAACCGGGACGGATACGACGGCAATCGGGAGTAATGCGGTTGCCAATGCAAATTATTCGACGGCAATCGGGAGCTATGTGACGACGACCGGAGCCTATTCTGTGGCTTTCGGTTCCGGTGCGAGTGTTTCCAATAAGACAACGGCCGGCGGTGAGAAATCGGTCGCCATCGGATATACGGCAAAGACGTCTGCCAATGAGGCTGTGGCACTTGGCAGTGAGGCGAATGTGAAAGCGGCCAATGCGGTTGCCGTCGGGAAGGGTGCGACTGTCGATACAAATGCTGCGGGCGGTTTGGCCATTGGGACTTCCAGTCAAGCCAAAGCGGCTAATGCGACTGCCATCGGTGTATCCGGTTATGCCGGTGCGGAAAATTCCACGGCAATCGGTAACGGAAGCCGTGTATCTACCGCTGCGACAGGCGGTGTGGCTATCGGAAACGGTGCGTATGTGACGAAGGCGGGATCGGTTGCCATCGGGGAAGGCGCCGCAGTCAGTGCGACGAAGAATCCGACGGATAAGGTAGTTTCCTTCGGGCATACGACCTACGATACGTATTATGATGCAGCGCAGGGGAAAGATGTGGCGTATGATTCTGCAGTGACTGCACGACTCGTCAATGTGACGGCCGGGTATCAAGATACGGACGCCGTCAATTTCTCGCAGATTAACACGGTCGCTCGTTCGGGGAATGATTTGAAAAACGGAACGTATATCGAATCGAGCAAAACGGATGATACGACGCTCAATGCAAACGGTACGGTCGGTGCCAACATTGCGGCTCTCGATGCCAAAGCGGTAAGCAGTGCGCAGACGGTCGTCCTTTCCGATGCAGCGCGTGATACGGCAAAAGCCTATACCGGTAAGAAGAATGAAATCGTTTCCAATGACGGAACGGTTTTGGCTTCTTTCGATTACGCGAAGATTGAGGATTCGATGTCGGATGAGGATAGAGCGAAATTTGTTTCCGCAGGCGACGTCTATGATGCCATCGCCAAACGCAGCCAGACGGTCACTTTGGATGCTACGACGACGCATGACGTAAACGGTAAGAAGATTCAGGGTAATCAGATCGCGACGAATGACGGAACGGTCCTTGCGACTTTTGAAACGGAAAAGCCGAGCTCTCTTACCGGGAAGAAATTCGTCACGAGCGGCGATGTGTATGCGGCGGATGTGATGTCCGCGCAGACGGTGACGCTCGATGCTACGACGACGCATGACGTAAACGGTAAGAAGATTCAGGGTAATCAGATCGCGACGAATGAAGGGACGGTCGTGGCGACATTTGATGTCGAGACCGAAAAGCCGACAGCGAGCAGCAAAAAATTTGTCAATAGCGGCCAGGTCTACAATGCCGATACCAAAGTCCAGACCATCACGCTTGATAATACGAAAAAAGCGAATATTTTGAAAAATAATGCGGATGAAGATCTTGTGACGTTCCAATTGGCGGAATACCAATCCGGTGATAAAGGTTTCGTGAATGGCGGACAGCTCTTTGATCAGTCAATTGCGGCAGGTCAGGAAGTTTCTTTTGCAACCGGCAAGAATGTCATCAAAAATAATAAAAAGGATGAGCTCGTTTCCTTTACGGAAGGGGTCGTCGCCGTTGCAGGCGGTGCCAAGGGCGCGACGAATACGGATACGAATTTCGTTTCCGCCAGAAATGCCTATGCCAATGATGTCGCTTACGCGCAGGATCTCACGCTGAATATCGGAAACAGTTACACGGCCGATATTGTGACCAATGCGGGCGCCAAGGTCGGCACGCTCAAGATTGTAGGCGGCGAAGTCGCATCGGGAAATTACGGATTTGTGACGGGCGACCAGGTCTGGAAAGCGATTGCAAGCTACAATCAGAAGCTCGATTTCTCCGATGTGACGCCGTCCAATAAAGGCGATGCGGAATCGGTGAATACCAATGAGGTTCAGCCGGCTGTTCAAGGTGATGTTCAGAATGAGGGAAATGACCTCACAGAACCGACAGCGGCGCCGAAGTCTTCGAATGTGATTTACTCGAATGACGGCACTCCGATTGCAGAGCTTACGCAGGGTGAAGTTTCCTATGAAAACGACGGCTTTGTCTCCGGCGGTCAGGTGTATGCAGAAGATGTAGAAGCCGGGCAGAATATCAATTTGACGAATAATG
>CAVJQK010000239.1:0-2314 GCA_963651795.1 Erysipelotrichaceae bacterium
ACTTTATTTTGCTATCTACATTATACCTAAAGGGTGAGCCGATGGCTCGTTTTTTTAATTTACACCATTATATGGACATTATCAAATTCTTTTCCAAGGTATTTGCATTTATGATTTTCATGGTTTTACTCCTGTAAAGATTGTATTCTTAATAATAGGTAAGCGGAAGAAAGTTGTCAAGAAATATGTTGTCGAGGTGAAGCGAGAAAATTGCTTTTTTCTTGGCTCCCCTTTCAGGGGAGCAGAGATATAGGAGGCGCTTCGCGCATTTTTTTGCCGGCGGAGCCGGCGAGGCGCCGAAGGCGCCGATTAAAACAGGAATCGTGCGCGCAGCGCACACCTCTTAAAGCCGTCAGCCGTTACCCGTCAGCCGTCAGCCGGGGAGAAAGCCTCGCGCGCCTTTGCACTCTGCACTTTGCACTCTGCACTTTGCACTTTTCCCGCCATAGTTTCCATCTATATGTTATATATGTTTCACTTAAACTACTTGTAGCTTTTTTCCGCTTGTGTTATGCTATCTTTCACAGGAAATATTTCCTGTAAGTACATAGACTCGAGGGCGAGTCGTTTGCAATGGATGAAGGTATCGGGAGAGACCGCGCGGCGGCACCGAAGGGGCGAAACTCTCAGGTAAAAGGACGGATACCGGACAATCCTCTGGAGAGCCCCGGGGCGGAGGTTTCCGAAGTTTCCTAAGTTTCCGAAATTTCACCCGATGCGGGCACCGAAGAAGCAAGGCGAATGCCGATCTTTCAGGTCACAGGACAGAGGCGCACTGTAGGATTTACAGTGCCCTTTTTTGTTCTCAAAAGAAGAGGAGGAATTCAGGAAACATGGACAAAAAAACACCGCTTTACGACAAACATGTGGAATGGAAAGGAAAAATCGTTCCGTTCGGCGGATTTCTGATGCCGGTGCAATATGCGGGCGGCATTATCGTCGAGCATATGGCGGTTCGCGAGAAGGCGGGGCTTTTCGACGTGTCTCACATGGGTGAGGTCATTTTCGAGGGGCCGACGGCGCTTGCGATGCTGAATCAATTGCTGACGAATGATTACACGAATTTGGCAATCGGGCGCGTGCGCTACGGCGTGATGTGTCAAGAGGACGGCGGCTGCCTGGACGATCTTATCGTGTATCGGATGGGCGAGGAGAAATATCTCATCGTCGTCAATGCGTCGAATCACGACAAAGACGTGGCGCACATGGAGCAGCATTTGCTGCCGGGCACGAAGTTCACGGATATTTCGGAGGAAACGGGGCTTCTGGCGCTGCAGGGCCCGGCGTCCAAAGAAATTGCGGCAAAACTTGTCGAATCCGGCGAGCTTCCGACGCAGTATTACAGTTTCAAAGAACATGTCGTCATGTGCGGCATCGAATGCATCGTGTCCCGCACGGGTTACACGGGCGAGTACGGGTATGAAATTTTCTGCCCGGCGGACAAAGCGCCCGTGCTCTGGGATGCGATTTTGGAAGCGGGCAAGGACGAGGGAATTCTTCCCTGCGGCCTCGGCGCTCGCGACACGCTCCGTCTCGAAGCGGCGATGCCTCTCTATGGGCACGAAATGGATGAAACGGTGAATCCTTTGGAAACGGGTCTCGATTTCGGCGTGAAGATGGGGAAAGAGGATTTCATCGGCAAATCCGGCATTGAAGCGAAACCGATTTCCCGCGAACGCATCGGTCTCAAAGTCGCCGGTCGCGGCATTGTGCGCGAGCATTGTGATGTTTATAAAGATGGCGAGCTAATCGGTCACACGACCTCCGGCACTTTCTGCCCGTATCTCAAAGGGGCGTACGCGATGGCACTTGTCACGAAAGGCGCGGCGCAGATCGGCGACACGGTGGAAGCGGAAGTCCGCGGCAAAAAAGTGGCGTGTGAAGTGGTGGCGCTGCCGTTTTATAAAAGGTAATCGCACATAGTGGCACTTAGCTCAGTGCGACATGTGTGCGCTTTGGGCATGTGGCATGAGGCATGAGGTATGAGGTTCAGGATGCGCTCCGCGCATATCTTGTCTTATGCCGGCGGAGCCGGCGAGGCGCCGAAGGCGCCGATTACAACATAAATCGTGCCCGAAGGGCACACCTGTTAAAGCGCACAGCGCATACCGCACGGCGCATAGCCTCGGCACTATGTTTGAAAAAAGTATTCACAAAATATGTAGCAATAATTTCCAAGGAGGTAATTACCATGAATTTTCCGAGTGATTTGAAGTATGCCAAGACCCATGAATGGATTCGCGAAGAGGAAGGACTTATCGTCATCGGGCTCACCGATTTTGCGCAGGATCAGCTGGGCGATATTGTATTCGTC
>CAVJQK010000240.1:0-2312 GCA_963651795.1 Erysipelotrichaceae bacterium
GACGGACCGTCTTTCGGAATCGCGCCTTCGGGCAAATGAATGTGCATGTCCGACGTTTCATAGAAATTATCCGCCAGCCCGAGCTCGCCCGCGCGGCTCCGGATGTACGTGTAGGCCGCCTGCGCGGATTCTTTCATCACATCGCCCAGCTGACCCGTGAGCTCCAATTTTCCGTGCCCTTTGAGCGCCACCGCTTCCACATCGAGCACTTCGCCGCCGACCTGCGTCCACGCGAGCCCGTTCACACGCCCGACCGTGCTCGGATGCAGCTCCGACGAACGAATATATTTGTACGGGCCCAGATACGTTTCCACCGTTTTCGCCGAGAGCGCCGGCTCCTCATCCATCAAAATGACATGCTTGGCCGTCTTGCGGCAGAGATTTCCGATCATGCGCTCCAATTCGCGCACACCGGCCTCGCGCGTGTAATGGCGGATGAGAATTTCCAGAAGAGATTTCGGGAAACGGATTTCGCCCGCCGAGAGGCCGCATTCCGCGCGCTGCTTCGGCACGAGATAGCGCTTGGCGATTTCCAATTTTTCCTCTTCCGTGTACCCGGAAAGGGAAATCAATTCCATCCGGTCCAAAAGCGCCGGCGGAATCGACTGCGTCGTATTGGCCGTGCACAAAAAGACGACATGCGACAAATCGAACTCCATATCGAGATAATGATCTTTGAATGTCTTATTCTGCTCCGGATCCAGCGCTTCCAGGAGCGCCGATGCGGGATCGCCGCGGAAATCCGAGCCCACTTTATCGATTTCGTCCAACAAAATCAGCGGATTCATCGATTTCGCTTCGGCCATCGCCGTGATGATGTGCCCCGGGAGCGCGCCGAGATACGTCCGCCGATGCCCGCGAATTTCCGCCTCATCCGTGACGCCGCCCAGGGAAATGCGCGCAAAATTTCGTCCCATCGCCCGCGCAATGGATTTCGCCAAACTCGTCTTCCCCACACCGGGCGGCCCGACGAAACAGAGAATACTCCCCTTCGCATTCGGCGCCAAAATTTTCACCGCCAAATATTCGAGAATCCGTTCCTTCACTTTATCCAGGCCGAAATGGTCCTCATCGAGCATTTTTTTCGCGCTGCGCAAATCCAGCGTATCCTTCGTTTCCGTGCCCCAGGGCATATCGAAAATCCAATCGAGATACGTCCGTGCAATCGCCGCTTCCGCACTGCCGAAAGGCATCGAAGCGAGACGGGAAATTTCCTTTTCCGCCTTCTCGCGCGCCTCCGCCGAAAGCGGCATCTTCACCGCTTTTTCCCGGTACGCGTCCAACTCGTCATCCTCGGAGCTCTCGCTCTCGCCCAATTCGTCGCGAATTTCCTCAATGCGCTTTCTGAGGAAATATTTGCGTTGCTCGTCATTCATCCGCTTCTTCGCGCCGGTCGTCAGTTTCTCCACCATTTCCGCGATTTCGAGCGACGTATCCGTCTGCGCTTTCACCGCTTCGAGACGCTTTTGCACATCGGCCGTTTCCAAAACGGACTGCCGCCACGCCGGCGGATACGGCAGCTGCGCTCCGATGAAATCCGCCACCTGCCCCGGCTCACGCACATTTCTGAGCTGCTCGGCCAATTCCTCCGGCATATTTTTCCGGCTCACCTGCAAAAATTGGAAATATTCATTCAAAATCGCCTGCCGATACGCCTCGGCCGTCTTCGGATCCCCACGCGTTTCCTTCACATCGGACACCGTCGCGACCATCATCCCGTCGCGATATTCCACGGAATGACAACGCACGCGCGAAATCCCCTCCGCCAAAATGCGCAGGACATTATTGGGAAGATGCAGCACCTGCTTCACCTTCACCACCGTGCCGACATCGTACAAATCCACAGGCGTCGGATCTTCTTTATCCTCATCCTTCTGGAGCACCGTCACCAAATACCGATCCCCCGCCGTCGCCTTTTCCACGGCCGCGACCGATTCCTTGCGACCCATATCCAAATTTACCGTCACATGCGGATACACCACCACATCGCGCAACGCGACAAGCGGCAATACCATAATCTCTTCACTCATCTCTCGTTCATTCCTCCGATTTCGGAAACATTTCGCGTTTCCCAAGTATATTTATTTATTATACCATAGAAGAAACGTAAGACGCGAACGCCGACGGCTGACAGCTGACAGCTGACAGCTGACGGCTGACGGCTTTAAGAGGTGTCGCCTGCGGCGACAATTTTGTTATAATCGCTCGCTTCGCTCGCTCGCCGGCTTTGCCGACAAGGCGCCTTGGACGCCGATTATAAAAAATACCGCGCAGCGTTCCGATTAAAAGCCGTCTGCCGTAAGCCGTTAGCC
>CAVJQK010000241.1:0-2271 GCA_963651795.1 Erysipelotrichaceae bacterium
CGCCGACAATTTTATATGCGCCTTCGGCGCGGACTATCCTCCGGCGCTTCGCGCCGATTAAAACAGGAATCGTCGCCGCATGTGACACCTGCGGCGCATCAACCCCAGCTCGTCATTCCGGACTTGATCCGGAATCTCTGCTGAATGAATACTAGCTGCCGAGCATCGAGCGTGGGCAAGCCCGCCGGCGTCTGAGGCATACAACATGATATGCGCGAAGCGCATCCTGAACCGCATGCCCCATACCGCATGCCGCATGCCTGTCTTCTCCCGGCCGAGCGCGCCTTTGCACTTTGCACTTTGCACTCTGCACTTTCTTATTTTTCAATATGTTTCCGAAAAAATTTTTCACGAAAATTTCCTCTTTCCCCTTCACTCTTCTCTTTTTCCCATATCCCGATCTATACGCTTCGTGTTATCGGACAATGTATAAATAACCTCTACAGGGGGGGGTGGAAAGCGACGTATTTACGCCGTTTCCTCAAAAATGTTTGTATAAATATTCAGAAATCCCAAGTATTTATCCGTTTCCAAATCAGGACTATTATATAGGAATATATTATATATATTATTATTTCAATTTTTTATATCGGTTTATATCGGTTTTTCCGATATAGCTTATCGATTTTATCCGTTTGACAGTAGTGGGGGGGACTGTGTTACATTATAACCAAAGGAAATATTTCGCGTACGGAAATCGGAGAATCCGTTGCGAGGCAAACCTTTACTCACATATTTTTATATTCCGTTTCAACTGGGGGGACCATACTATGAAAAGGAACGAAAGAAAAGGGATCGGACTCGCGCTCGCCGTGCTGGCGCTCTGCGGAGCGGGGTTCGGAGTGTCGAGTGCTACGTCGACGACGGTCGGAACGACGCTCGGGACAAATGTGACGGCAAGTGATGCGAATAGCGTTGCCGTCGGAAACAATGCAAAAGCGTCGGAGAAATCTATTGCCATCGGTACCGATGTGACCGCATCCAAAGGAACAGAGACATATGACAAAGATGTCAAAGGATATTCTGTTGCCGTCGGTTACGGAACTAATGCGACCGGTGATACCAGTGTCGGTATCGGCTATGATGCGCAGGCGACCGGATTTACGGCGATTGCTATCGGCACGAATGTCGATGCGATAGGTGCACATTCCATTTCCATCGGTAAAGATGCGTATTCGTCCGGCGCACGCGCTTTGGCCATCGGTGTGCATACGAGAGCGACCGGAAACAGCGGCACCGCAGTGGGTGATTATGCGTTGGCGACCGGTTTGGAATCGTCCGTTTTCGGAACCGAAGCGATTGCTTCGGGAGAATGTGCGAGTGCATACGGCGCTTTGAGTAATGCCGGCGGAAAAGGTGCTACGGCCATCGGTACCGGCGCGCAGGGCGGTTATTTCATTGAACAGTCGCAAGCCAATGCGATTCCGTATGCGGGCGCAAACAATCAAAATTTGTATATCGGCGGCGGTGACTATTCGACCGCTATCGGTTCGAACACCAGAGCTATCGGGAAGCAATCCGTGGCAATCGGGGATAGTGCCGTAGCGGGTACTGCAACGTCCGACGGAAGTAACGGTTATACATATGTTGATTTTTCCACGGCGCTTGGCTCGAATGCCCATGCGACCGGCAGAATGTCTCTGGCCATCGGCTATGATAGCAATGCGACCGCGGCCAATTCCGTGGCCATCGGTGCGAAAGCCGTCGCGACGGAATCCGGCACAGTTTCCTTCGGTCATGCGGCGAATGCGACGGACGGTTACGGAAATAATCTCGGTGAAGCATCCTACGCCCGTCTGGTCAATGTGGCGGACGGCACCGGCGATCATGACGCAGCGACGGTCGGCCAGCTGAATGCAAAAGTCACGCAGCTGACTTCGGCGGACAGCGCACTCGACGCCAAAATTTCCACGAATAAATCCAATATCGCCACGAACACATCCGATATTTCGGGCTTGAAGACCAGAGTCACTACGGCGGAAACCGATATCGGTAATCTGGAAACAGCTGTCGGTACGAAATTGACGGCGGACGGCAATTATATCAAATCCGGCAATTCCGTCATCGCAAACGTATCCATCCTGGATGCGCAAGCAAAAGTAAATGCAAACGATATTGATGCTCTCGAAGGCACCGTTTCCGGACATACTTCGAGTCTGAATACGCTGTCCGGCAGAGTCGGTACGGCCGAAAGAAAAATCAGTACTCTCGAAACGGCTGTAACCGGTGAAAATGGTCTTTCGACCACTGTTTCCGGGCACACTTCGAGCC
>CAVJQK010000242.1:0-2250 GCA_963651795.1 Erysipelotrichaceae bacterium
GAAGGACTGCCGGATCCCGTACGGATTGTGGCGGACAGCCATCTTCGCATTCCCTTGGATGCCAAATTGTTGCACGAAAAAGGCCGCGTCATCATTTTGACGACGGAAAAAGCGCCTCGCGAAAAACGAATCGCGCTGCAAAAGCTCGGGGCGGATTTAATTATCGCCGATACGGGAAAAGGCCGCGTGGATCTCCAAATGGCGATGACGGGGCTTGCGATGAGCGATATCGATTCCGTGCTCTTGGAAGGCGGGCCGACTCTTGCAGCCGGAGCTTTTGAAGCAGGCATCATCGATAAAGTGATTACGTACGTCGCGCCGATTTTAATCGGAGGAAAAGAAGCACCGGGGGCGGTGGGAGGCACGGGCGCGGCGCATCCGGCAGATGCGGTGAAGCTCCGCGATATTTCTTATGAACAGAGCGGCACCGATGTGAAAATCACCGCGTATACGGATCGGGAGGCAGCCGATGTTCACGGGAATCATTGAGGAAATCGGCACCGTTTCCGCCGTTTCCAAAGGAAATCGCACGTGCGAGCTCTGCATTTCCTGTAAAAAAATTTTGGAGGGGACGCAAATCGGGGACAGCATCGCCGTGAACGGGACGTGCCTTACGGTGACGCGTTTTACGGAAACGGGATTTGCCGCCGATGTGACGCCCGAAACGCTACGCCGCACGTCTTTTGCCTCCGTTTCCGCAGGTGTGCGCGTCAATCTCGAGCGTGCGCTGACTTTATCGTCAAGGCTCGGCGGGCATTTGGTTTCCGGGCATATCGACGGGACGGCGCGCATCATCGGAAGGATGCCGGTCGGAAATTCCGTGGAAATCCGTTTTGCGACGGATGTTTCCCATATGAAATATATTTTGGAAAAAGGATCGGTCGCTTTAGACGGCGTGAGTCTCACGGTCGCGGCGCGCGACGATGCGTCGTTTACCGTTTCCGTCATTCCGCACACGGGCGAGGAGACGACGATTTTATCGAAACGCATCGGCGATATCGTGAATTTGGAATGCGATATAATCGGAAAATACATTGAGCAGCTCATGAAAAATAATAACGGGCTCAATGCGGACATGCTGAAAAATTTGTTGTGAGGAGGAAATATGGAATTTCAATATGATTCGATTGAGGAGATTGTGGAGGAAATCAAAAAAGGGCACATCGTCATCATGCAGGACGCGGAATCGCGCGAAAATGAGGGCGATTATATTTGCGCCGCCGATTTCGCCACGTCCGAAAATATGAATCGAATGGCCTCGGAAGCCAAGGGCGTCATTTGTATGCCGATGGCGGGGGAACTAGCCGATACATTATTTTTGGGGCCGATGATTCGGAGAAATACGGATAATCACCAGACGGCGTTTTTGGAATCCATCGATCATGTGGAAACGGGGACGGGCGTCTCGGCGCTCGAGCGCGCCTTTACGTGCCGAAAAGCGGTGGAGCCCGGGGCGAAACCCGAAGATTTCCGCCGCCCGGGGCATTTATTTCCTCTCCGCGCGCGTAAATGGGGCGTGCTGGAACGCGCGGGACATACGGAGGCGACGGTCGATCTGTGCCGCATGGCGGGGCTCTCGCCGGCCGGTCTTTGCTGTGAAATCATGAATCCCGACGGCACGATGGCAAGGAAACCTGAGCTTTTCGCTCTGGCCCGCGAAAAAGGAATGAAGATCGGAAACATTCAGGATCTCATTATCTATCGCCGTAAGCACGAAAAACTCATCGATCGCGTCGCCGAAGCGAAAATGCCGACGCGTTACGGAAATTTCAAAATCATCGGTTATATCAATCGGTTAAACGGGGAGCACCATGTGGCGCTCGTCATGGGGAATGTGTCCGACGGGGCGCCGGTTCTGACGCGCGTTCATTCCGAATGCCTCACCGGCGATTGCTTCGGATCGCTTCGCTGTGATTGCGGGCAGCAATTCGATGCGGCGATGAAAGAAATCGCGCAGGAGGGACGCGGTGTCATGGTCTATCTTCGCCAAGAAGGCCGCGGCATCGGTCTCATTAATAAAATCCGCGCCTATGCGTTGCAGGATCAAGGCTACGACACCGTCGAGGCGAATTTGGCGCTGGGCTTTGCCGCCGATTTGCGCGATTACATGGTCGGCGCGCAAATTCTGCGCGATTTGGGTGTGGCGGATATTCGTCTTCTCACGAATAATCCGGACAAAATTTACGAAGTTTCCGATTACGGCATTCACATCACCGAGCGCGTCCCGATACAAATGGAAGCGTGCAAAGA
>CAVJQK010000243.1:0-2247 GCA_963651795.1 Erysipelotrichaceae bacterium
TCGCGCTCGGCCGAGATTGGCACATTTCCGGAGAAGCCCGCTATGAAAAAGGCGCCCACAGCCGAGAATTATGGGGCGCCGTCAGCTTGGAATATCGTTTCTGAAAATCAACACGTAATTACGGAGGGTCAATTATGAAATCGAAAAAGAATCGGATTGCAGCTCTTGCCTGCGCCATGTTCCTTTCGTCCGGCTATTATGCCGCCGCCATGACGACGGAATATCGCACGTATGCCAACGGTTTCACCATTGAACTCAATTTTTACGATGCAGATGATTGGAATATGGACGGTGTTTATCCATATTTTTATTCGGGGAATCATTTTGATTTCACGGAAGATATGAAAAATGCCATTCGAGCCGGTGTGGATTATTGGGGAAACATGTTTGGAAAGGGCGCGAAAACGACACAGCCGGTGCAGATTTTCTTTCGGACGGACGGCGTGTATAGCGGCGCCGCAGCCTTTGCGGTCATACTCGAGAATACGGACGAATGGTCGATTGTCGATCAAATTGCAAATGGGAAAAAAGTACAGACATACGATGATACCGATCCGAGTATGGAGGGTAAGGACTCTATGGTTATCGGTATTGTGTCGTATACCCGCGGTACAACGTCGGCCGATGTGTCGACAAATTACGATTGGAACACAAATTTAATACACGGCGTTACCGGCGAAAATGAAAATGCGGCGCTGTGGAGAAACATGATGGGGGTAACGATTCACGAATTGGGGCACGTGTGGGGAATAACCAGGGAAAATCTTTCTATGGCTCGCTGCATGTCCGATTATTACGGCAATGCATACGACATTGAAAAAAAGATTGTTTCGCCGGATGCCTATAAAGAAATCACGGGCACGGATCCCGGGCAAAATGATACCTATTTGATTTTGGATTCCATAACGAATATGTATACGGAGCCCGAAGAATATGCAAAATTTATCGATCATCCGGAAACATATTTTCTGTATTTCACGGGAAAAAATGTGGCCGAAGTTTTAGACGGTGCAACCATTTTGGGAAAAGCCGATGCGATTCCCATCCAAGGATTCGAATCGGGAAAATTCAACGGCAGTCATTGTATGATTGATTCCATGATGAGCCATCGGTCGTGGGAAACATACAGCCTACCGATTGAGGCCGATTTGGCGATGCTGCAGGATATCGGGTATGACATCGACCGCAAGGCTTATTTCGGTTATTCTTTGTACGACAGTAATCGGACGGAGACGGTGGAAACGGGATATTCGGCCCGAAATGATGCGGGGACGGCGTATACCGGAGAATACAGCGATGTTTCCTACGGCGTCGGTCTGCATATCTACGGCTCGGATAATACGGTCACGCAAAAAGGAAATATTTTGACGAAGGGCGATGCGGCTACCGGCATCTTGGTGAGCGGCGTACGAAATACCGTGACCGTCGATGAAGAAACGGAAATTCATGCGGACGGGGATTACGGCGTCGGCGTGCAGGCAGCATACGGCCGAAATCACGTTTTCAATTTGGACGGAACTGTCACGGCGGACGGGGAAAACGGCATCGGCGCCAAATTCGATTTCGGTACGGGCGCAATGGGATATGAATACGGTATATACGGGTCGTATATAAAAGCCCAAGTCGTAAAAGGTCAAGTCGATCTCGGTGAAAACGGCGTTATCTTTCTTGATGATCCGGGTAACTGGTATTTCGGCGATTACGTGTCGGAAATCTATGAACTTCTGGGGCCTCTTGCGGAGACGGTCAATGTGAATGGGACACTTTCCGGAAAAGTCAACGCCATTTACATATCCCCCAATGCCTTTGTGGAAAATATCAATATCAATGACGGGGCCGAAGTTTCCGGAAATATTACTTCGGATTGGAAACATTTCGGTGATTTGGAAAATTTTCTTGCTTCCATGAATGGTGGGAACAGTGCCGGCAAAGTCGGGGTTTACCGGAACGGAAAATATTATAAAACCGAAAATTACATTCCCGATCTCGTCACAAATTTGAACTTCAATGGAAATCATACGTACGAAGGAAATATTACCGGCTGGGACAATATGAAAGTAAATATCTCCGGCGGTGTGACGCATTTTTCCGGAACGGCCGATGTCGTGAATGTCACCGTCAAAGAGGACGGCGAACTCTATGGTGGGACGTATATTGTCAATGACATGTCGGATAAAATCGATGAAGATTTCACGGACGATACGACGGGGACGCTCTACAATTACGGAAAATTCGGGACGGACGGCG
>CAVJQK010000244.1:0-2241 GCA_963651795.1 Erysipelotrichaceae bacterium
TTGCGGAAGCGGAAGCCATGCGCCAAAATCCTTCCGCGTATAAGACGTACGATTCTTTCGATGAATTGTCGAAGGATTTGGAATGACGGATTTAAGTGAATAGAAATAACAAAGCGGGAAGCGCGTGGGCGTTTCCCGTTTCTTTTATCGGTCTTGATTTATGTGAGCAAGTGCGGCGAGCCGGTCGCGGCGTCTGCATTTCATTCTCAAAGATCTTTACGAATTTGTGCAAAAGCTTCATCGAGGGGGATGGTTTGGCCGTTTTTGGCTTGGCGGTATCCCGTTTCCATCACGGCATTGAATTCTTCATCCGTCATGCTGTCGCGGGTTTGTATTTTGGGGACGGAGAGGGAAATTTGCACCTCTTTTATCGGTTCCGGGAATTGAGTGGGAGAAATGTAGAGATTTTCTTTCATAGCCTCTCTCCTTTCTTTTTTTCGATTTCATGGTAACACAAAATAAAAGGAAAATCCATGCGGCGAAAAAACGGCGGAAACGTGCGGGGAGGAAATATTTTTTCTTTTGTCACTTCAGAATGATATAATAAAAGAAAGTTTTGAAAATTTTTCGGAGGACATCATGGCGAAGAAAAGTACGAAGGAAAATGTTTTGAAATTGGATGATATCCTTTTTGAGTGTCGGAATATTTTGCGTGCGGCAAAAAATTCCGGCTCTTTTTTTGAGAAAAGAGATATGATGCTGACGCTCGTTTTCCTGCGTTTTATCGGAGAGAAATACGAAGACGGATTGGAAACATTGAGACAGCAGCTTATTGCCGACGGGCTCGATCCCGATGATGAAAATATTCGCGCAGCTTTCTTTGCACATCCGACATTTACGGATGCGACGTATGCACTTCCCGAAGAAGCCCGGTGGAATACGATTATCAATACGCCGGCGGCATCTCTCAATGTCGCATTGGATACGGCGCTTCGGCGGATCGGAGAAGAACAGAAAGATTTGCGCGGGTGCTTTACCGAAGGACTTTTTACCGCGCGCAATTTGAGAGCGAATGATATCAAGAAACTCATTGATGAAGTGACGAAAATCAGTCATAAAAGATTCGGGGAAGAAAAAGATCTCATCGGACGTGTGTATGAATATTTTCTGAAAGAATTTGCCGTGAACGCGACGAAGGAAGAAGGAGAATTCTATACGCCGCACGACGCCGTGCAGCTTATCGCCGCCATGATTGAGCCATTCGACGGGACACTCTACGATCCCTGCTGCGGCAGCGGCGGCATGTTTATCCAAAGTGCCGCGCTCGTGAAATCGAAGACGGGGGATCTTCGGAGCATCAATGTTTACGGACAGGAAAAAGAAGCCGCGACGTACAGACTGGCGAAAATGAATTTGGCGCTGCGCGGTATCAGTCACAATTTGGGCGCGGAAAGTGATTCTTCTTTCACAAACGATTTGCACAAAGGGCGGTATTTTGATTACATCATGGCCAATCCGCCTTTCAATCTCAAAGGCTGGTACGATGAGTCGCTCGCCAATGATTCGCGCTGGGCGGGGTATCGCACGCCGCCGGAAAGCAATGCGAATTACGCGTGGATATTGCATATTCTTTCCCATTTGAAACCGGCGACCGGCGTGGCGGGATTTTTGTTGGCAAACGGCGCTTTGAACGACAGCGATACGACGGATATCCGCCGGAAACTCATCGAAAACGATAAAGTGGAAGCCATCATCGTACTTCCCAGAGAACTTTTCATCACGACAGACATCAGCGTGACACTTTGGATTTTGAACCAAAATAAAAAAGGCGGCTCGTATCACGGGAGGAAACTTCGGGATCGCAGCGGGGAAATCCTCTTTATGGATCTGCGCACGTGGACGGAAAACGCCGTCAAAGGCGAAGGAAAAAAGAAAGTGCTCCTCACGGCGGAGCAGATTGCGTGCGCGGCGGAGATTTTTCATCGCTGGCAGAGTGTGGGGACGGACGGCGCGCAGTATGAAAAGCCGGAGCTCTATCGGAGCGTTGCCGTGGATGAAATCGAAAGAAACGGATGGGCACTCACGCCGTCTCGCTATATCGAATTTTGCGATCACGATTTGGATATCGATTATGAAACGGAAATGGAGCGGATCCGCGGCGAGATGCGGGACATATTGAAAGAAGAAGAGGAAACGAGGGAAGCGCTGAGACGGGCGTTTGCGGGGATTGGGAAAGAGCTGTGAATGGGAAAGAGGAAAGAGGAAAGAGGAAAGAGGAAAGAGGAAAGAGGAAAGAGGAAA
>CAVJQK010000245.1:0-2237 GCA_963651795.1 Erysipelotrichaceae bacterium
CCTTTTTCTTGTCTCAATTTCGAGAAGGGCATGCGGCATGGGGCATGCGCTTCTCGCATCCACGCATCCGCGCTTTTTGTGATAAAATAGGAGCATGAAAAAGACGAAAAAGCGGAACGGAGGAATGTTTCATGAACTTTGAGGAAGCGAGTGCGCGGGCGGGGGAGCTGCGGAGATTGCTGACGCATCATGCGTATTTATATTATGTGCTGGATCGGCCGGAAATTACGGATTTCGAGTACGACAAAATGTATCGGGAGCTTTGCGATCTGGAAGCGGCGTTTCCTTCTTTGGTCGTGCCCGATTCGCCGACGCAGCGGGTCGGGGGGAAGGCTTCGGACGATTTCGGAAAGGTGAAATTCACGCGGCCGATGCTTTCGCTTGCCAATGTTTTCAGCGCGGATGAGCTGCGAGAATTCGATCGGCGGGTGCGCGCGGGTCTCTCCGGCGCGCCGACGTATATCACGGAGCTTAAAATCGACGGGCTTTCGATGAATCTCGTGTATGAGAATGGGTATTTTACGCGCGGGGTGACGCGGGGCGACGGGCGTGTCGGGGAGGATGTGACGGCGAATGTGAAAACGATTCGTTCGATTCCTCTTTTCATCGAACACGCGCCGGCGTATATGGAGGTGCGCGGCGAGGTGTATATGCCGCGGAAAAGTTTCGCAAAGCTCAATGAGGAGCGCGATGAGGCGGGGCTGATGCCTTTTGCGAATTGCAGAAACGCGGCGGCGGGCTCGCTGCGGCAGTTGGATCCGCATGTGACGGCGGCGCGGAATTTGGATTTCTTCGCATACGGCTTGGGCGAGAGCGAGGGGCTTGCCATTTCTTCTCAGGAGGAATTGTTGGAGGCGCTCGCGGGTTTCCGTTTCCGTGTGAATCCGCATTATCGGAAGTGGGATACGATTGAGGGTGTGATTCGCGGGGTCGCGGAGTGGGAAACGGCGCGGCATGATTTGGAATATGACACGGACGGCATGGTCGTGAAGGTGAATGATTTTTCGCAGCAGGAGGAGCTGGGCGCGACGGTGCATGATCCGAAGTGGGCGACGGCGTATAAGTATCCGCCGGAGGAGGCGGTGACGCAGGTGTTGCGGATTATCGTCACGATGGGGCGGACGGGCGTGCTGACGCCTTCGGCGGATTTGGCACCCGTGCATTTGGCGGGGACGACGGTGAAGCGGGCGACGCTGCATAATTTGGATTTCATCCGCGAAAAGGATATTCGCGAGGGGGATTTTGTCCGCATTTATAAAGCGGGGGAAATTATTCCGGAGGTGGCGCGCGTTTTGACGGAGAAACGGACGGGCGCGGAAAAAGTTTTTGAAATGCCGGAAACTTGCCCGGTGTGCGGCGAGCCGGTGGTGCGCGAGGCGGGTGAGGCGGCGTATCGCTGCGTGAATCCCGCGTGCGGCGGCGCGAAACGGGAAAAGCTCATTCATTTTGCGTCGCGCGGTGCGATGAATATCGAAGGGCTGGGGCCGTCGGCGGTGGATGGGCTTTTGGCGGCGGGCCTTGTTTCCGATGTTTCCGATTTTTATACGCTCACGGCGGATCAAATCGCGCAGCTGGAGCGCATGGGGGAAAAGAGTGCGCAGAATCTGGTGGCGTCCATTGCGGAAAGCCGCGGGCGAGGTCTTGCGAAACTTCTTTTTGGCCTCGGTATCCGCTTCCTCGGCGAAAAGGGCGCGGAGCTTTTGACGGCGCGGTATCACACGATCGAAGCGGTCATGGCGGCGGGCGCGGAGGATTTGGCGGAAACGGAGGGCATCGGAAAGGTCATCGCCGAAAGTGTCGCGGGATTTTTCGCCGATGAAGAGAATCGAAATATGATCGCGCGGCTGCAATCGGCCGGCGTTTCCACGGAGGAAATTCGCGAGGAAACGGAGGGTGAAAATTTCGCCGGCGAGCGCGTGGTCCTGACGGGGAAACTCTCCTCGCTCGGCCGCCGCGAAGCGGGAGACATCATCCGCCGCCTGGGAGGCGAAGTGCAAACGACCGTCACGAAGACGACGACGCTGGTCGTGGCGGGAGAAGACGCCGGCAGCAAGCTCGCAAAAGCGCAGAAGCAGGGAATCAAGATTATCGATGAAACGGAATTTCTTAAAATAATCGGCGAATAACAATTCAGGTGTCTCGCCTCCCCTGAAAGGGGAGGGGGACCGCGTCAGCGGTGGAAGGGTCAGGCACTATGAAAACTCTGTCTTATAGGGGTCAGACCCCTACGACTATGC
>CAVJQK010000246.1:0-2232 GCA_963651795.1 Erysipelotrichaceae bacterium
TTACTCCGATCTTTCTTATATCGACAATCAACCATTAACCTTTTCTCCGCTTTAATTCTTCAACAAAAAACTGCCAATCTTTTTCATTTGCGCCAAGATCTCTTGCCGTACGCAATGCAACCGTAACATAATCATGCGACCTAATATACTCGGGAATATCCGGAGCGACTTCCGATTTCTTTTTTCCCGCAAGATCAAACATTTCGTTTTTCTCTTCACCGGACAGCATAAAATAATCCGCCAGTTTTTCCAGTTTGTCCATAGAAGGCGCATTTCTCCTATCTTTCTCAATATCACTGATGTAAGGAGCCGTTACACCAAGAACGACAGCAAGATCTCTATAAGAAATTCCTTTGGCAATTCGATGTTGATGCAAAAAATCTCCAAAATTTTTATATTGCTCTTTCATAATATACCCTCTTTAATATTTTGTAAACTCATCTGCTTACAGTATAACTAATAAAATCGGATAAGTCAAATAAAAAAAACACGCAAATATTTCTTATCGAAAATATTTGCGTGTTTTTCCTTTCCGTCACTCAATCATTTTCAGCATTTTATTCAAATCTCCCTTTTCGAAACTTGTGATTTCGGGGAAATCTTTCAGCATCGCAAGCGTGTAGGCCAGCGCCGAGATGACGCCGTATTTCAGACATTTTTCCGGCACATCGAATTCCGGCGTGTGATGATTGGCGCCCGTTCCCTCTTCCTCGTCCAGAATGCCCGTGAATGTGAAAACACCGGGGTATACCGCTTCCGTGATGGCAAAAGTTTCCGTCGCCATCCACGGCTCCGTCTCGCCGAGAATATCCGGATCCACTTCGGCAATCGCTTTCTTCGCCACATCCACGCATTCATCCGTATTGACCGTCGCCATGAAATAATGATCCATTTCCATTTTGGCCGTGCAATCGTGCGTCTCGCACACACGCGCCAGAAGATGTTTGAAATTTTGCCGAAATGCGAGACCTTCCTCATTATTGAAACAACGCGCCGTCCCGGCAAATGTCAAAGTTTCCGGGATAACATTCGGCGTATCGCCCGCCTGCACCATTCCGAAAGAGTACGTGAGGCAGCTCTGCGGCGGTACGCAGCGCATCCGATACGCTTCCAATTCCGTCGCGAAATGCGTGAAGCAATCAATCGGGCTCTTCGCCAAATGCGGAAGAGATCCGTGGCCGCTCTTTCCGTGAATTTTCACGCGGAAGAAAAAGGCGCCGGCCATCACACAGCCGTACATCGCCGCCACTTTCCCCGCCGGCAGATTATACATCATATGCGTCCCGTAACACGCATCGATATGAATGTGATTTGTTTCCAAATACGGCAGCAAATCGCGAATACCGCGTTCACCCATTTCCTCGGCCTGCTCAAACATCAGGACGACTTTCCCCGTCCATTCGTCTTTGTGCGCCGCCAAAATTTTCGCCGCCGTGATTTGCATCGCCATGTGCGCATCGTGCCCGCACGCGTGCGAGACACCCGGATTTTGGGAAACACAATGTTTCGGTCGTTTCAAATTTTCCGGCGATTCCTCTATCGGAAGCGCGTCAATATCCGCGCGAAGCAAAATCGTCTTGCCCGGTTTCCCGCTGTCGATGGTCGCAAAAATGCCGCCGAAAGGCACTTCCGTATACGGGATGCCGAATTGATCCATGAGTTCACCGATGGATTCCAGCGTCCGATACTCCTGCTCCGATAATTCGGGGTGTGCATGAAAACGATTGCGAAGCGAAATCAGAAATTCTTCTTCATCCAAAACCAGTTTCCGGATGTCCATGAAACGTCCCCCTTTTCAAAACCCCAAAAATCTTAACGTAAAATTTTGTTCGGATTCATTATAGTAACGTGAAAATTCCATGTCAAATAGAAATAAACCGTCTCCGCTATATCTTTTTTCTCTTTCCGCCGAAAATCTTTCGTTTCCTTCGTTTCTCTTACAAATAAAATTTTATTTTTCGGAAACAAAAAGAGATGACCCGCGAGCCATCTCTTTCTTGTTTTTCGATTATTTTGCAGCCGTCTGAGTGGCCGACTTGGTGACCGTATCCGAAAGTTTCATATTTTCCAGAATCATCGCAATCTGCGCTTTCATCTTTTCATTATCCGCCTTCATCTTTTCGTTATCCGCACGAAGATCACGGATTTCCGCCTGTTGCTTGGCATCATTTTTCTTCATCTCCGCATTATCGGCTTCCAATGCATCGATTTTCTTTGCCTGCGAAGCATTAT
>CAVJQK010000247.1:0-2211 GCA_963651795.1 Erysipelotrichaceae bacterium
GTGTAGGATTTCGGTTTGGGGTTATAGCCGATGACGGTGTCTCCGACGGCCGATATTTTATGGGTCGTATCTTGCGGTGTTTCCGGTACGAGGGGGATGATTTTTTCCACGGAGTTATCGAGGATGGGAAGGATTTTTGAGATGAGTGATATATCGATGTGGGGGAGCCCGGTGCGGTCGATGGCTTCATGGCGGAAGGCGGACAGGGCGAACCAGAAGAGGATATTTTTTTGGAAACAAAGTTTTTGTTGTTCATTTTCCGGTATATTTATAAGGTAGGAGCGGAAACCGGGGAGAAGGTTGGCGGGATGGTCATCGCGGCGGTAGCATAGAGGGGATGCGGTGTCGAGTTTCAGGCGCAGTGCCGTCATATTGTCGTCGGAGGAAACTGAGGTTTGGGCGAGAGTTTCTTCGGCGAGGCCTTTTTTATCAAAGACGGCGGTGAGTCGGTAGGCGGTCTTTCGGATGGAAAATTCCACGGTAAAGGATGCCGGGCGGTCAGGATGATTGATGCTTCGGCAAAGATCTTCGGCGGATCCGCTGTCGCGTCCGATGAGGTAATTGTAAATCAGGCAGAGTAGGCGTCCGAGGGTGGTTTTGCCGGCGGCATTGGCGCCCATGATAATAATGTGTTTCCGAACTTTGATTTTCGATCCTTCGAAAATGGCATCATTTTTTGTAATATCGTAATTGAGTTTCCTTGGATAGGTGAAGTCGACGGACAGATCATCGAAAAGGAAAAAGTTTTTGCATTCGAGTGTAAGCAGTAGCATAGTCGTGTACCTCCGTGGCCGTATTATAACAAATATTTCCAAAAATTGGAAATTATTTCCTTCCGAAGTTGTTTCGCATCCATGCATCCGCGCATGAACGCTTTGTTTCCATTGCCAAAAAATCGGAATTATGGTATAAATAGATAAAGTAATAGGCTTGTACGAAGGTGTACTTGAGATGGAAGCGCGGGATTTCCTGCGTCTTTTTTTATATCTGCGGAGATGAAAATGAGACTTGGTATAGCGGGGGGCTGCGGCGATCACGGACGTAGCTGTTTTTTTGTATCGGGCCGACAACACAGTTACATTGTCGATTGCGGCACGTCGACGGACGGGCTGGATCGCGTGCCGGATTTGACGGCCGAAGAAATACGGAGCGCGGAATTCGTGTTTCTCACGCATTCGCATCGGGACCACACGGGCGCAATCGAATATTTGGAGCGCATGGGCTGCACGGCGACGGTGCTGATGAGCGCGCAAACGTATCGCCAGATGCACTACAAGCCGCGCAACGCGACGATTCTCGATTCGACGGCGCCGGAAGTGGAGCTCCTGCCGGATTTTCAGGTGCATTGGGGCCGGAGCGGGCATTGCTGCGGCGCGGTGTGGTACGCGATCACATGCGAAGGAAAAACGGCGTTCTTCAGCGGAGATTACCGCGAGGGCGATCCCTTTTACCGAAACGATGCGGTGCGCGATCTCACGGCGCAGGTGGCGGTGATCGACGCGGCGTATCCGACGGAGGAAACGGCGGCCGAGATGCGCGCGCGTTTCCTTTCCAAATCCGAAGAACTTTTGGAAACGGGCGGTCCGCTTCTCTTGCCGGTGCCGCATTTCGGGCGCGGGCTGCCGATGGCGATGATGCTGCGCGAGCGCCTGGGCGCCGGGCATCCGATATACATGTCGCCGAAGCTGCATCGCGAATGGACAAGATTTGCGCGCCGCGCGTATTTCGTGAACCCCGCCGTTTTCGAAATCCCGCTCGAAGCCTTTTCGGAGTGGGATGAGGAAACGGTCGCGCCGGGCGGCATTTATTTCCTGGCCGACGCGCAATTGGGGAAACCGGGCTCGCGGGCTCTTTTGGAAACGCATCCGGATTTGTCGCTTCTCCTCACGGGAAACGCGCACGGCTACGGTCGCGCGAAGAAATTTCTGGAAAGCGGCCGCGCGCAGCAAACGATTTGGCCGAATCACCAGACGATCCGCGAAATGCGAGACCTCGCCGCGCAAAACAATTTCGCCCAAATCATCCCCTTCCACGATCCGGGAAGAGAACCGGAGAGCACGCTTATAGAATTTTGAATCAATTAGCAATTAGCAATGAGCAATTAGCAATTCAGGATGCCCTTCGGGCATGATTCCTGTTGTAAAAGTGCAAAGTGCAAAGTGCAAAGTGCAAAGAAAAAGGATTCTCTTTTGAGAATCCTTTTAGTGTGCG
>CAVJQK010000248.1:0-2153 GCA_963651795.1 Erysipelotrichaceae bacterium
TGCACTATGCACTATGCACTATGCACTATGCACTATGCACTATGCACTATGCACTATGCACTATGCACTATGCACTATGCACTATGCACTATGCACTTCTATACTTTCGGTATCACGGAAGCCCTTTAAGAATGTGGTACAATATAGATACAAGGATCCGAAGGGATTTGATGGGATACGGAGGGATTGAAAAGGACTTGAAATGAGCAAACAAAAAATTCCCACCTTTTGGGCGGGAATCTTTTGTCCGATGCGCGGCTTACGACCGACGTTCGGAGTTTTGTGCGCTTATTCGGTAAGCTCGTGCAAATCCTGGATACGATAATTTCTTACCGTACGCGTTTGCAATTCCGAGATACCTTCCGCAGCGGCGAGAAGTTGTTCTGCCGTGGCGCTCTGATTGAGCTTGGAAAGCGAGAACTTGGCGGTGTTTCCGTCATTGTCCTTTTCGACGATAATCTGCAATACTTTTTTGATCTGGGTCAAATTGGCCATTGTTGTATACCTCACTGGATTTTCTCGACATCGGTCGTCGAATAATAAGCGGATTTGAGAGACTGTGCGGTTTCCCCGCCGCTTGTCATCAGCACCGGGATAATCTTGGCAGCCGCGGCCTGCACGGTTTCAAGCGTGAGCCCTTCCACCGGATCATCCAGAGAAAATTGAATCGTACGATTCCCCGTCGCGGAGAATTCCAACGTGAGTTTCTTTGCCATTTTTTTTGCCTCGTTATCTTTCCGGCGACATTTGTCGCCAAACATATTTTTTTGGAAATCGGGGTAAGCCTCCTCTCGCATAGTGCAAGTATGCGAGAGGGTGCACTTTCCCCGGGGAGCCGCTCTTTGCGTTTTCGAAAGGACGCTCGGCGCGGCGAAACAAGTTTGATTTGAGAAGTCTTCGGCTCCGAAGGCTTTTTTTGATGGGCGTCGAGGCCTCGATTTCGGCGGTACAGTGCTACCCCTGCCGGAGAGGTTATACCCCTGCGGTAGGGCTGTGCCGGTACCGGCGAAATGGGTCTCGGTGGTGCCTTTTTGAGAAACCTTACGAAACCGGAAACCGATTATCGACTCGGCAGCGCCCGGGAAAGAGTCGATCGTTTTCCCTGCGATACCCGACGGAATGACGCTCGTCCGGGAGATCTCCCGCCTCACTCGGCCCCTGGCTCAGATTGCTCAGCTGATAATATACAATCGCAGGTTTGCTCTGTGGGATTACGGTCCGAAACCGGCCGCGCGTCAATTCCATGATTAAATATTAGCAGAAGTGCAAGAGGAGTGCAAATAATAAAATTTTCCTAAACCACAATATGTAGTATTGCATTTTTGAAACCTTTGTGATTTCACACACAGAAAGACCGGCAAATTTCGATGCTTCCTGTGGATAACTTCAAAAATATCGCGTCATTTCGCCGTTTTCCTGTGGATAACCGATCGGCGATTTCAAAAAAATTTAAAATGAAATTTTTCGAAAATTTTTTCCTCTTGTGGTATAGAAATTTTTCATATCGGACAAAATAGGACATTTTCGGTTTGACATCTGCATTTTTGCTTTGAAAAATGTCCTGAAATGTCCGCTTTTCATGAAATACAAATGTATTGTTCACCATATCATAGTAAAGGGCAAAAAAGAGATACATTTTCGGAGAAAAATTTTTTCAAATTCGAACTGAGTTATCCACAGGAAATTATCACCTCCATAGTTTTCAAATTCAAAAATTTCCTTTGCAAAAGTGAACACGAAAAAGGAAGAAACTACACATTTCGTTTCCGAGATACATCTTGTGTAACAATCGAAAAAGACAAGAGGGTGAGCAGTGTTTTTTCTTGTAGTATTATTTTTAGGTCGTTTTTATGTTATAATGCAGGAAAAGGGTTTGCCCGGCAAAATAAAAATCCGGTGATTCTGTGTCGGAGAGAGATATGATGAAAGATTGGGGTATGGAAACAAGATATCCCGCGCGGTATCTTGAAAATCTGAAGAAATTTCGGTTGATTGACGATGATTTCATGGCTGTCATCTTTGAGGACATTTCTTGTACAGAGTTTTTACTTCGGATTATTCTGGTAAAGGATGATCTTGTTGTAAAAGAAGTCCGGCCGCAATATGAAATTAAAAACTTGGGCGGACGATCGGTGCGGCTCGATATTTTTGCC
>CAVJQK010000249.1:0-2139 GCA_963651795.1 Erysipelotrichaceae bacterium
GCTTACGTTCGTTTTGCCGCCGTGTATCGTGAATTTCGCGATATCGATTCCTTCCTCTTGGAATTGGAATCTCTCAGAAAAGGCGAAATCGACACCAAAACGGAAAAGTCCGCATCCGAAGGGGACGAGATTTAAGGAGAGAGTATGGAAACGAAACGCATCGAAGATTGTTTTTCCGCACATCGACGGGTGCTTGCCGAGACGGAAGCGCTCATTCCGCAAATTGCCGCTATAGCCGATTGTTGTGTCCGTGCGCTCCAAAGCGGGCATAAAATTTTAATTTGCGGAAACGGCGGCAGTGCGGCGGACGCGCAGCATATTGCCGCCGAGCTGGTCGGTCGGTTTCATAAAGAAAGACGATCTCTTCCCGCTATCGCGCTTACGACGGATACGTCCATTCTGACGTCCGTTTCCAATGATTACAGTTACGACGACGTCTTTGCCCGCCAAGTCGAAGGATTGGGGACGGCCGGAGATGTGCTGTGGTGCATTACGACGAGCGGAAACAGCGAAAATATTTTGCGCGCCGCACGCTTGGCCAAAGAGATGGGGCTGACGGTGGTGGCATCGCTCGGAAAGGGCGGCGGCAAAACGGCACCGCTTTGTGACGTTTCCTTTATTGTGCCGGACGATTCGACGGCGCGGATTCAGGAAATGCATATTCTGGCCGCGCATGCCGTTTGCGAAATCATCGACGAGACGGATTGGGAAACCCGATGAGTCAAAAGGCGTTGTTTTTCGATCGGGACGGCGTTTTGAATGAGGACGCCGGCTATTTGTATCGATACGAGGATGTGCGTTGGATTCCCGGCGCGCGGGAATTAATCGGCGAAATGTGCCGCCGCGGTTGGCTTCTTTTTGTCGTGACGAATCAAAGCGGCGTGGCGCGCGGTTTCTATACGGAAGAAGATGTGAAACGGCTCCATGAGACCATGGACGAGGAGTTTCGGAAATTCGGCGGACATATCACGGAATATTTCTATTGTCCGCATCTTTCGGGAGCGCCCGTTTCCGCTTACGATATCGATTGCGATTGCAGGAAACCGAAGCCCGGTATGATTACGGCCGCAATGAAAAAATACGGGCTCTTGCCGGAAGATTGTATTCTCATCGGCGACAGCGCCCGCGATATCGAAGCGGCGGAGGCGGCGGGTATCCGCGGTTTCCTTTTTCAAGAAGATAATCTGTATGATTTTGCCATGAAGTGTGTGTCCGGAAACGAAATGAAATGAACTGTCAAAATATTCTTATCATCAAAATGAGCTCGCTGGGAGATGTGATTCATGCTCTGCCCACTTTGTATGCGCTCCGGAAACGGTTTCCGGAAGCGCGGATTACATGGGCGGTGCATCCGGCTTTTTCTGCGCTTCTTCCGGGGAAACCGTGGGTGGATGAAATTTATCCCGTCGACAGGAAACGGATTAAGAAAATTTCGTATTTGGCGGAATTGCATCGGGATTTGGCGTCGCGGCATTTTGATTTGGTGATTGATTTGCAAATGATTGCCAAAAGTGCGCTTGTTTCCGCGCTCTCCGGCGGGAAGAAAAAAATCGGGTATTGGGATGCGCGGGAAGGAAGTTTCCTGGCGTCGAAACCGATTAAGGGCGCGCATTGGGACGGGCATATCATTGAGCAGCTTTTGGATGTGGCGGAATATCTCGGCTGCGATGTTTCCGAAATCGAATTTCCGATCCGTGAGCATGAGGAAGAAAAAGTACAGGTGAAGGCGATGCTTTCCGAATGCGGTGTGACGGATGGGTACGTCGTCCTTGTGCCGGGCACGCGGGGCGAATATAAAAAATGGCCGATTGCCTATTGGGGAGAGCTTGCGGCGCATTTGGCCGAACGGGAAATTTTCACGGTGATTTCCGGCGCGCCGTCCGAGGCGGAAATGGGTGAGGAGATTCGGAAACTTTCGCCGTCTCCTTATACGATTGATTTTATCGGAAAGACGAATTTGCTCGAGCTGGCCGCGTTGGATGAAATGGCGTCACTTCATATTTCCTGCGACACGGGGCCGCTTCATATCGCCAATGCCATGAAAACGCCGATTATTGCGCTTTTCGGGCCGACGCTTCCGGATCGCAGCGGGCCTTTCGGAAATCCGAATGCCGATACGCTTTTGGCGGAGAATCCCGG
>CAVJQK010000250.1:0-2121 GCA_963651795.1 Erysipelotrichaceae bacterium
GCGAGACGTGAGACGGGCAGACGGTCAGACGTGAGACGCGCGCTCGGCTTTGGCCACCGGCGACCGTCCACCGGAAGGTCGCCTTCTAAAGGAGGCTTTCGGAGGTGTGCGCCTTCGGCGCATTTTATATGCCGGCGGAGCCGGCGAGCGAGCTTGCGAGCGATTACAAAAATGGGTGGGCCGAATTCGGGTGGGCTTCCTATTTTGTGCCGCGCGCAGCGCGAGCGAGCGATTATAACACAATATGCGCTCCGCGCATCCTGAATTGCTAATTGCTATTTGCTAATTGCTAATTTTCTAAAAGCCGTCGGCAGAGGATCCGGCCGAGCGCGCGTCTCCCGTCTTTCAGTCTGACCGTCTCACCGTCTTTCAGCCCGCCGGCGCTTGAGGCTAAAACAGGAATCGTCGCCGGAGGCGACACCTCTTTTCTATGCACTTTGCACTATGCACTTTGCACTGCCCCCATTTCTAAACCGTCCGTTATAAATCTGTAATAGACGCAAAACTTTTTTGTCAAAACAGAAACGAGAGAAACAACTCAATGTTATCTTTCGTAATAAAAATTTTTTAGAGACAGTTATAGAAAAATGTTGACACAGAAAAAATCCTGAGTATAATAATGAACATCGGAAAGAACTTACACCTTGTTCATAAGGTGCTTACACCTTAGGTTTTGACGGAGGGTACTGAGATGATCGTCGGAAAAATGATCTGGAAGCTCGTCTACAAATATCTCTGATTCAGAATATTCATCTGATTTTGTACTTATAGGAGGCTCGACATGGTACTCGGCAAAATGATTTGGAAACTCGTATACAAATACATCTAATCGGAAATGCAAGTTGTATAGAAAAAAGATTCATGATTTTTCGAAAATTTGGTTTCGGGCAATCATGAATCTTTTTTTGTATGTTTGAAACAGGAAATATGAAATGTAAAATGAGGAGAGTAAATGCTTTCCTTTTCTTGTCATTCGGGACCTGACTCGAGATTTCTTTCGAAAATGATGCATAAAGTCAATCCTTTCGCATCACGAGAGAGATGAGGAACTAAGTTCAGAATGGCAATAAAGAATGTTACGGAAAAACTATTTCGTATTTTTTTACAGCCCCGTTTATTGAAATACCCGATTTGCAAAATTCGGCAAATCGGGTATAATAATGACTGAGGACAGCCCGGAGGTGTTACCGGCGCTTCCCCGGAATATTACGTTTGAGAAAAGGCCGGAAAATCAACCTGCGTGTTGCAGGTCTTTTTTCATGGAAATATTACTTCTTGAGCATGATCACCAATCAGATTCTTCGATTTAATCAGTGGTTCCTTTAGGGAAGACCGCAACCGGGCCGCCGGAATCATTTTATGGATTTTTATCCGCTTTGTCAAATGAAAATGGCAGAGCGGATTTTTATTTTTGTCCGGAAGACATGGTATAATGATGGCGTCTTATGTGTGTGTGAAAATTTAATTTTGGAGAAGAGCAAATAAGATGAAAATGATGTTGCAATCCGACGGAAAGAAAAAATTTCTTTGGACGTTGCTGTGTGCGGTGGGATATATTGCGTTCGTACTTTTGATGCAGGCGATTGTGCCGGGGAATTCCGGATTTGGGGCAGAGAAAAATCAATTGGGATTTAGCGCCGGGATTTTTGCACTCTCGGCGCTTCTGTATGATTTCACGCGTGGATTTTTCCTGCGTTTTGCCGCGTTCTTTCTTTTTTGGCTTTCTCTTGCGCTATTGGAAATACAAGTCGGCATGGCGGTGAATGGGATTGAAATCATTTTGACGGCATCTCTTGCCACGTTGCTTTTTGCTATCGTAAGTGCGGCGGCCTATGCGGCGTCGATCTTGCCCTCTAAAATTTTGAGAACGGCAGGGCGGATACTTGTCGGCGTTTTGCTTTTTTGCACACTTCTTTATCCGCTTATTTTTTGGGGATATTATGGTGTGAGCGGGCAATTTCTCTCTGTCGATACCGTACTTGCTGTTTTTCAGACGAATACGGAAGAGGCGCTTTCCTATTTACAAATGCAGCATCCGTTGCTTCCGATTTTCATTGCCGGCGGGCTGATAGCACTCTGTTATGTTTCTTATAAATACGCAATAGGGGGGGGTACAGCAAG
>CAVJQK010000251.1:0-2110 GCA_963651795.1 Erysipelotrichaceae bacterium
GCGATAAATTGTTTCTTATCGGCCGAAAGCGTCGTCTTCCCCTGGAATTTGACGGTATCGGCAATCGTCATTTCGATATTGTCATTATTTGTGATCTTGGCATCCTTCAAATGATTTGCCTCATCGGTATTGATGAGGACCATTTGATACGCGCCGTCCGTCTTGACGAGGCTTTCGACGCTGTCTTTATCAAAGGAAAGCCTGGAAGCGTCAATGGTTTTTCCGGTGAAATCCACATCCGTCCCCGCAAAGTCGAGCACGATGCCGTTTCTCCATTTTACGCCTTCCGCAAATTCAATACCTTCGATGCCTTTCAGCTTGACACGAAGATTGCCGCCGTTTTTGTTACCGGTGTCATCTTCGGTATTGAATTCACCCTTCATGATACCGACGACACCCGTTTCCTGGCGGGCATAAATTTCCTGTTCTCCGTCCGGAAGCTCCCAGCCGCTGAAATTATACTTTCCTGTCGCTTTTGCAATCGTGAAATTCTTTCCTTCATCCGTTGTGAGCGCCAGATTATCCAAAATAACTTTCTGGGTGACGGATTCGCTGCCTTCTTCCGTGATAAGGACCTTGCCTGTTTCCGTGAGATTATCGAAGCTTCGGATTTCTTGCGAGAAATCGACCTGGCCGACGGTGACTTCATTCACATCCTGCGTGACGGAATCGAGATAGACGGTTTTGCCGTCGGAAGAGAATGTACGATTCTGATTACCCGCCGCCCCAATGCCGTTTGTTTCCGTATCTTCTCTATAGGAAACGCTATTCGTCGCTGCGTTGCCCGATTCCTTTCCGTCAGAAGTAAGCTTGAAATTTCCGCTGCCGCTATCACCCGTGAAATCGATGATAGCCGTCTTTGTGACGTCGTTTCCGATATTTTTGAATTCGATATTGCGCACATCGATCGTGACATCGCCCGCAAGTGTGTATTGCGTCCCCGCCGTGAAGGCGTCCTGCGTCACATCGAGTTCCGCTGCGCTGATGCTGCTGTTGGCATTAAGTTCTTTTTTGCCGACAGTATAAACCAGTGCATAATTTCCGGTCGCCGTGTCCGCGGTGCTCTTGATCGTATCCGTATGCGTACCGGTGATGGTGAGTCCGTTCGTCTCTTTATCTTTGAAATTCACGGTAGATGTCGTATCGATAGCGGTGAGATTTCCGGCCGTCCCCGCATTCGTCCCGGTGATATCGAGGAGCTTCATCGTGTCGCCGCTCTTTACGGATTCATCCGTCGTGCCGCTGAAAATTCCGGTAGATGTGTCGATAGAAACGGTGACATTCTTTGCCCCGTAATCCTGCGCGGAAGTGTCATTCGTGTAAAGCGTCGTCCCGGCGCTCCATGTGTCGGTGTCATCGCCTGATTTTCCGATTTTGGAAAGGTCGATCGCAATCGTGTTCATATTCTGTTCGGAGACAGTTGCGGTGACTTTTTTCGTATTCTCTTTGGCGAGCTCAATATCGATATGACCGGCGATTGCGACAGCCTTCGTCGCCTGATCGGTATATTCGCTGATCGTTTGCGATGCGGGATTGATTTGGATGATATTCGTCCAATCGCTATCTGTCATATGCCCGTTCGCATCGAAAAGCGTCATCGAGTCGCCCGACTTTAAGGTCGACACATTGGAAATTTTATTGGCCGGGAAGGTGAGCGTCCCCGCGTCTGTGAAATCGTAATCTTCATCCAGCGTAATCGCCGTCGTTCCGTTCTCCCAGGTGATGCCGGTATCGGCAATCGTCATTCCCGTCACAAATCCCTTGCCGCGCGTGTAATCCAGCGTATAATTCGTCTTTCCGCCTTCGGTGGTCGTCGTAGTGACGATCTGATCCCCGCGATCGACGGTGAGCGTAATTCCGGAGCCGGAGAGATTATCCTCATCGACATGGATGCGATCGTTTCTGTTGTATTTGACTGTACCGCTCTCGCCAGCCACACTCGTCCAGCCCGCTTTCGGTGCGGACGCAGTCACCGTATTCGACATCCCTTGCGCATTCAAAAGATGCATCGTTTCCGGTTTCCTCTTGATATCCGAATCGGCAAAGGAAATCGCGGAGAAATCGACGTCATTCACGTTCTGCCCGGAAAGCGTCACGGCGGCGGTATCAC
>CAVJQK010000252.1:0-2086 GCA_963651795.1 Erysipelotrichaceae bacterium
CAATACTGTCAAGGACGGATTCATTTCCGCGGTGCCACCTTGCTTCAGGGAATGACCCCTGCACTTTGCGAGATACCAACATATCTCCGGCAACTGACGTATGCCCTACGTCGCAAGCTACTCGGCGAACCTTTCACTGCGCCCTCCGCGGTCCATTTAACAATCTGCGTTCTGCCGGCTTCTCATTACCCCGACTCCCTGTGAGTGCACGTACTGTTTTTATCTCCGCTTCAACGGTTTGGCTTTATTTGATTGACGATATGATAAACCGCCTTTTCGTTTCTGTCAAGAAAAAATTTTTGAAACTTTCGGAAACTTCGGAAACGCGGCGTCAATTCGTGAGCGAGCGAATCGGCGCGGGAATTTTGCCGCCGCGCGCAATGAAGGCGTCCGCTTTGAAACGGCTGACATCCATGACCGGCGCATAGCCCATGAGCCCGCCGAATGTCACCATGTCGCCCGGTTTCTTACCCGGTGCCGGAATGAGACGGACGGCCGTCGTTTTGTTATTAATCATTCCGATCGCCGCTTCATCGGCCAAGATTGCCGAAATTGTCGCCGCGCTCGTGTCGCCCGGGACCGCAATCATATCGAGACCGACCGAGCAGACGCAGGTCATCGCTTCCAGTTTCTCCAAGCAGAGGCTGCCGCGCTGCACGGCTTCGATCATGCCCAAATCTTCGCTGACGGGAATGAACGCACCGGATAAGCCGCCGACGGAAGAAGACGCCATGAGCCCGCCTTTTTTCACCGCATCGTTCAAAAGCGCGAGCGCCGCCGTCGTCCCGGGTCCCCCGCAGCTTTCGAGTCCCATCTCTTCCAAAACGGCTGCGACGGAATCGCCCACCGCCGCCGTCGGCGCCAGAGACAAATCGATAATCCCGAAAGGTGCGGACAATCTCTTCGCCGCTTCCCGCGCGACCAGCTGCCCCAAGCGCGTAATTTGGAACGCCGTATTTTTCACCGTATTCGCCACGACGTCAAGCGGCGCGCCTTTCACATCTTCGAGCGCGCGCTTTACGACGCCCGGCCCGGAAACGCCCACATGAATCGCCGTGTCGCCGTTCGTCACACCGTGGAACGCGCCCGCCATGAAAGGATTATCTTCCACCGCATTACAAAAAGCCACAAACTTCGTGCAGCCGTCCGCGTCATGCTCCTTCGTGCGCTCCGCCAAATCTTTCACGATTTCGCCGACGCGCCGCACCGCATCCATATTGATGCCCGCTTTCGTCGAGCCGACGGAAACCGAGCTGCAAATACTCTTCGTTTCCGAAAGAGCCTGCGGAATGCTGTCCAAAAGTTTCGCATCCGACGTCGTCATCCCGCGATCCACCAATGCGGAAAAACCGCCCATGATATCGATGCCGAGCGTATCCGCCGCCCGCTGCATCGTTTTCGCAATCTTCACATAATCCGCCGCGCGGCAACCCGCCGCCGCAATCGCAATCGGCGTCACCGAAATGCGGCGATTCACGATCGGCACACCGTATTCCGCGGAAATATCCCGGCTCACATCCGCCAGATGCTCCGCTTTCGTGCAAATCATATCATAGACATTCGCGCAAAATTTTTCCTCATCCTCATTCGCGCAGCCGAGGAGAGAAATCCCCATCGTGATCGTGCGCACATCCAATTTATTTTGATCGAACATGCGCTCCGTTTCCAAAATATCTTCGATATCCAGCATGGCGTCCCTCCGTCACACGCGGTGCATCAAATAAAAGACATCCGCAAGCTGCACGCGCACTTCGACGCCGAGCGCCTCGCCGATTTTTCCCATTTCCGCCTGAATCGTCTGCAAAGAATCCGGCGACGCCTCCATGTCGCACATGAGAACCATATTGAAAATGCCGTCCACAATCGTCTGCGACACCGTCAAAATATTGATTTCATGCGCCGCAAGCCCCGCGGAAACGCCCGCGATAATCCCGACGCGATCCGCGCCGATGACCGTCACCACTACTTTTTTCATATTCTTTTCTCCTTTTTGGGAAATAAAATCCCGCCGTCGGGACGCAAAACCGTTTCAAAAATTTCTACCATTTTTTTCATTATACCATCCGCCGAAAAATGCGCGGGAATA
>CAVJQK010000253.1:0-2078 GCA_963651795.1 Erysipelotrichaceae bacterium
CCCTATAAGATGGTGCTACATTTGTGCGCGACCCCTCAGTCAGGCGAAGCCTGACGAGAGAGATCCCGGATCAAGTCCGGGATGACGGGGAAAGTGGGGAGCTGAGGCGCGCTATGCTGAGTGCCGAAATTGTGGCTCTGCGAGCCACTCTATCTTCCGCCCCTTCGGGGCACCTTCCTTCAAAGGAAGGCTTAACAGGTGCGCGCTTTGCGCGATTTTTTTATGCGCCTTCGGCGCGCCCATTTCCCATTTCCCCATTTCCCCATTCCCCATTTCCCATTTTTCATTCCCCATTCTCCATTTCCCCATTCCCCATTCTCGATGATTTGGGGATTCTGAAGCGAGTTCAGAATGACGGTGGGCGGACGGAATGACGGTGGGTGGATTTAAAATTATATTTTTTAGGATATTTGGGGAAAGTGAGATATAATAATATGATATAGCGAAATAAATTTGAGATTTTTCGGAAATGAATTTTTCGGATTTCTCGGAATTGTTTTTTCGGAGATTTTTCGACGGAGGCTTGTATGCATAGCGGCGGGACTGTGACGGATTTGTATCAGCTTACGATGGCCAATGGGCTGTTTCTTTTGGGGCAGCATGAGCGGCGCGTGGTTTTCGATCGGTTTTATCGCACGAATCCTTTCGGTGGCGGGTACACGGTGGTGGCGGGGCTGGCGCATTTGGCGGAGTTTCTGGCGCGTTTCCGTTTCGATGCGGAGGACATTTCGTATCTGCGGAGTCTCGGGACTTTTTCGGACGGATTTTTGAAATATTTGGAAACGTTCCGCTTCACGGGCGATATTTATGCGATGCCGGAGGGGACGGTGGCGTTCCCGGGCGAAATTTTGATGCGGATTCATGCGACGACGGCCGAGGCGATGATTTTGGAAACGGCGCTTTCGATGATCATGAATCACGAGAGTCTCATCGCGACGAAGGCGCGGCGGATTCGGACGATTGCGCCGACGGATACTTTGATGGAATTCGGTCTTCGCCGGGCGCAGGGGCATTCGGCGGGGCTCTGGGGGGCGCGCGCCGCGATGATCGGCGGTTTCAACGGGACGAGTAATGTGGAAGCGGGGAAACGTTTCGGCATTCCGGCGTTGGGGACGATGGCGCACAGCTGGGTGATGAGTTTCCCGACGGAGCTCGAAGCTTTTGAAAAATATGTGGAATTGTACGGAAACAATCTCATTTTGCTCGCGGATACGTACGATGTGTTGCGCGAGGGGGTGCCGCATGCGATAGAAATTTTCCGGCGCCTCAAAAAGGAGGGGAAATTGCCGCCGAAGTACGGGATTCGCATCGACAGCGGGGATTTGTCGTATCTGTCGAAGGAGGCGTCGGCGATGTTCGCGGCGGCGGGTTTCCCGGATGCGATTATTTCCGGGTCGAACGATTTGGATGAATACGCGATTGCGTCGCTCAAAGGCCAGGGCTGCACGGTGACGTCGTGGGGCATCGGGACGCGGTGCATCACGGCGGACGGGACGCCGGCTTTGGGCGGTGTGTATAAAATGTGCGCGAAGGAAACGGAGCCGGGCGTTTTCGAGCCGGTGATGAAAATTTCCAATGATATCGAAAAAATCACGAATCCGGGCGTGAAGGATGTGTGGCGTTTCTATCGGAAGGATACGGGGAAGGTCATCACGGATCTGATGTGTTTGGCGGATGAAATTCCGGCCGACGGCGGCGATTTCGTGCTGACGACGGAAAGTGCGAAGTGGCGGCAAAAATCGCTGGCGGCGGGGACGTACACGGCGATTCCGATGCTCGCGCCTTTTGTGAAACACGGGGAAATTTTGCCGCTGCCGACTCTTTCGGAAACGATTGATTACGCGAATCGGCAAATGGAAACGCTCTGGCCGGAGACGAAGCGTCTCTGGAATCCGGAGCCGATGGAGATCAATCTTTCGGATAAGTTGCAAGCGCTCAAAAATGCTATAATAGAAAAGCACGTGAAAAATAAATCCAAATAAAGGGCGAATAGGGGTATCGAATATCTCGATAAACAGTGCAAAGTGCAAAGTGCAAAGTGCAAAGGAAAGACTGAAAGACTATCAGACTGTCAGACG
>CAVJQK010000254.1:0-2066 GCA_963651795.1 Erysipelotrichaceae bacterium
GCCGGGAAGAGGAGCACGTCGCGGATGCTGGCCGAATTCGTCATCAGCATGAAGAGGCGATCGAGCCCGATGCCGAGTCCGCCCGTCGGCGGCATGCCGTATTCGAGCGCAAAGAGGAACGGTTCGTCGATCGGATGCGCTTCATCATCGCCGTGCTTACGCTCCTCCACCTGCATTTCGAAACGGGCGCGCTGATCGATCGGGTCATTCAATTCGGAGAAACCGTTCGCGAGCTCGCGGCCGTAAATGTAAGATTCGAAGCGAATCGTGTAGCGCGGGTCCGTCGGGTCCGCTTTAGAGAGCGGTGACACTTCAATCGGGTGCCGCGTGATGTGCACCGGCTGAATGAGATGCGATTCGGCGTATTCATCGAAGCATTCGGACAGAATTTTTCCCATGCCGTCGAATTCGGAATATTCCACATTGAGGCGATCGGCGATGGCGCGCGCGTCCTGAATGGTCTCGCACGCATCGAAATCTTCGCCCGTGTATTTTTTCACGGCTTCGGCCATCGTGAGACGGGGCCACGGCGCTTTCACGTCGATTTCCGTGTCTTCGTACATAAATTTCGTCGTGCCGTATACGGCCAGCGCGCACGCTTCCACAATCTGCTCGGTCTGATTGATGACGTCTTCGATATCGCCGTAGGCCTGATACGTCTCAATCGCGGTGAATTCCGGATTGTGGCGCGTATCCATGCCTTCGTTTCTGAAATTTCTCGTGATTTCGAAAATGCGTTCGAAACCGCCGACGAGGAGGCGTTTCAGATACAATTCCGGCGCAATGCGAAGGTACATCGTCATATCGAGCGCATTGAAATGCGTCGTGAAAGGTTTCGCGTTCGCACCGCCGTACAGCGGCTGGAGGACCGGCGTTTCCACTTCGAGGAAACCGTGGTCCGTGTACCATTTGCGAATCGCATTCATCATTTTCGCGCGCTTCACAAAAGTCTCGCGCACTTCCGGATTCATGATGAGATCGATGGCGCGATGGCGGTAACGCTGCTCTTTATCGGTGAGTCCGTGCCATTTTTCCGGCAGGACGCGGAGAGATTTCGAAAGCATGGTGAAATGGGAAACGCGGACGGTGAGCTCTCCCGTATTCGTCACAAATACGGTGCCTTCGACGCCCAGAATATCCCCGATATCCACCAATTTGAAAAGGGCCCATTCCGTCTCGGAGAGTTCATCGCGGCGGAAATAGAGCTGCATGTCGCCGGATTGATCGCGGAGCACGCAGAAGGCCGCTTTACCCTGGCCGCGGCGAATCATGATGCGGCCGGCCATGCGGACACTTGCGCCCGTTTCCATCAACTTTTCGGATTCGGCGCGCACATCGGCCGCGTGATGCGTCACTTCGAAACGCTGCCCGTACGGATCCACGCCGAGTGCACGGATTTTTTCCAATTTTTCGCGGCGGATGATCATTTGATCGTTCAATTTAAAAGCACCCTGCTGCGCCTGATTTTTCGTTTCCATTCTGTCCCCCGGATTACATAATTTTCATGACTTTATATTTCAAGAGTCCCGCCGGTGCATTCACTTCCACCGTGTCGCCGACTTTGGCGCCGATGAGCGACCGGCCGACCGGAGATTCATTGGAAATTTTTCCTTCGAAAGGATCCGCTTCCGAGCTGCCGACAATCGTGACGACTTCCACATCGCCCGTTTCCAAATCTTTAATTTTGACCTGCGACGCCATCATGACGTGATCGCTCTTGCCCGCTTCAATGATAACCGCCGTGCGGATTTTCGCTTCCAATTCGAGGATTTTGCCTTCGGTGAAAGCCTGCTCGTTTTTCGCGTCGACATATTCGGAGTTTTCCGAAAGGTCGCCCATCGCGATGGCTTCTTTGAGGCGCTGCGCGACTTCGAGGCGTTTCGTCCCTTTCAGATATTCCAATTCCTCTTTCATTTTATCCAAGTATTCTTGTGTGACATACGTTTGCTGTAATTCCGCCATGTTTGTCTCTCCTTGTCTTTCCGGAATTTTGCGCACACGAAAAAAGGTCACCGCGTGCGCCGATATTGAATTATTATATAAAAATAGCGTTTTATTGTCAATTT
>CAVJQK010000255.1:0-2059 GCA_963651795.1 Erysipelotrichaceae bacterium
GCGCTGCGTTGCGCGGTACCACCTTGCATTTTTTCACTCATCCGTACTTTCGCACGGTCTCCGTAACGTGGATTTCCGTGGCCGCTTTTCACCGCAGCCCTGCTCCCGCATAGACCAACCCGCTCTCCTGCGCCGCCCTTTCACCGACCGTCGGCTCTCTTTGGCATTCCTTCGGATTTATTTGCGTTCCCCGCATTTATTTTTAGATGTGATAATACCAATGCCACCGTCTTTTGTCAATAGACAAATGGGAAATACTATAACGGTATTCCTAAAATGCATGACAAACAAGTGCAAAGTGCAAAGTGCAAAGTGCATAGTGCATAGGCGCGCTCGGCCGGATCCTCTGCCGACGGCTGACGGCATACGGCTGACGGCTTTAAGAAGTGTGCGCTACGCGCACGGATTTTTATACGGCATCGATATCGCTTCGCTTATCGATGAGCGGTGTCGGCTGCGCCGACGATTCTGTTTTATGCCGGCGGAGCCGGCGAGCGAGCGCAGCGAGCGATTATAAAAATGCCGCGCAGCGCTCCTTTTAAAAGCTGTCAGCCGTCAGCCGTTACCCGTCAGCCGTTTCGAAATGTCGCACAAAAAGACTGCGGCAAAATGTATCAACATCTTGCCGCAGTCCAAATGCGTATTTATGTTTCCTACATATTACAGCGTTTCGTTCGCGTAGAGTTCGTCCATCTTTTCATCGGAGAGTCCGAGCTGTTCTTTCAGGATTTCTCTCGTATGCTGGCCGAGTACCGGAGCCGGTCCGTCGACAGAGCCCGGAGTTTCCGACAATTTAATCGGAACGCCTGCCATCTGGACATCACCTGCGACCGGATGATGCGTGGTGACGATCATATTACGGGCAATGATAGCCGGATCTTTGATGACACGAGCGACATCGTTAATCGGGCCGACCGGAATGCCGGCTTCTTTAATCAGATGCAACCATTCATCCATCGTCTTCGTCTTGAAGGTCTTGTTGAGTTCGACGGTGAGTGCTTCGACATTATCCGTACGGAGCGGATTCGTCTTGAAGCGTTCATCGGCATCGAGATCCGGACGTTCGATGACATTGCAGAATTTATGCCAGAGATTATCATTGCCGACAGCGACGATGACATACCCGTCGGAGCAGGGCAGAGCCTGGAACGGGGTGATGGAAGCGTGACGGTTTCCGATCGGTTTCGGGGAAACGCCCGCATTCACATAACGGGAAATCGCGTTTTCGAGGATGGCGACCTGGCAGTCGAGCATGGAAACATCAACGAGCTGGCCTTTGCCGGTCTTTTCTCTCGAATACAGAGCCAGCATGATGCCGATTGCGGAGAAGAGACCCGCGGTGATATCACCGATGGAAGCGCCGCACTTCGTCGGTTCGCCGCCCGCCTGGCCGGTGATGGACATAATACCGCCCATGCCCTGGACGATGACATCATATGCCGGATCGGTCTTGTACGGACCGGTCATGCCGAAGCCCGTGCAAGCGGAATAAATCAGTTTCGGATTGATTTCATGAAGTACATCGTAGCCGAGGCCCAGCTTATCCATCGTGCCGCCGCGGAAGTTTTCGACGAGAACGTCGGCCTTCTTGACGAGATCTTTCAGAATCTGCTTGCCGTCCGGGCTCTTCAAATTGAGCGTCATGGAACGTTTGCCGCGGTTAAGACTCATGAAATATGCGGATTCGCCGTTTACATACGGGCCGTACGCACGAGAATCATCACCCTTGCCGCGCGCTTCGATTTTAATAACATTTGCGCCCATATCGGCCAGAATCATGCCGGTGAACGGAGCCGCGAGAACGCGGGACAAATCGAGGACTACCAGTCCTTCCAACGGTTTTGCCATAATCATTAACCCCTTTCCTGGTGCCCGCGGGGAAATGCGTCTCCTTTATCGCACTTCCCCCGGGACTTTTGAAATAAATAAAATAGATGAAACATAATGAAACAGATGAAAAATGAACCTGCGGTGAACTTTCTTTTTTCCTTTCCGCTGACCGTATTATAACACATTCCGTATAGGTTTCAAGAGAATTCATTACATTTTCTGATATAAA
>CAVJQK010000256.1:0-2059 GCA_963651795.1 Erysipelotrichaceae bacterium
CGGGGAAGAGGGAAGAGAAAAGAAAAGCCCCCGAAAGGGCTTTCCTTAAAACATCATTTATTTTTTATTCCTGCTTTATAAAGCAGACCCGAGATTTCCCCTCCGCCATTCTCCTTCACCCAAACCGCAGAAAACGGAGGGAAGAGTGATCCGTTTCACCCCCCCCCGTCAATTTCTGTTCAAAATTCATTTGATCGGTAAAGGTTGTTTCTTTCGCCCGTATTCTTTCTTTTTATCTTCGGACGTTTTCAATTTTATTTTAAATATGTATTTTATTTTTGTTTTCAATCACCCGACAAACACGATACCGTTTTTCGGTCATGCTTTAAAATCAATTAGGTATTATCGTTTCATCGAATATCGAATTTATCTTTGTGCATTGTAGATGAGATTTACTTATCTGTCCATATCAAAAAAAAGATATTAACCTATTCGATATTTTCTATATCGATAAAAATAATAATTAAAGTTTTTGCGCAAATAAAAAATCCCGCATCGTACGGGAATCTTTATGCTTCACTCATGTATTTTGTTTTTCTATCGTTTCTATATAAAAGTGATTTATAGGCTTTAATAAAAAATATATAGTAAAATGACTTTATTTCATGATTAATCTTTTACACTATCCGAAAACGCATCAACGCATGTCGCATCCGTTTTTTACTTCTCCCCCATTATTTTTTCCGCGGCGCCGAAAATGGCCAGTTGCGCGTGTTCGTAGGTGAGGCTGCCTTGTAAATATATTGTGTAGGGGTCGCGGAGGGGGCCGTCGGCGGAGATTTCTATGGTGGAGCCTTGGACGAAGGTGCCGGCGGCCATGATGATGGGGTCAGTATATCCGGGCATGGGGCCGGGGATGGGGCGGGCGTAGGAGTCTACGGGGGAGTTTTCTTGGACGGCTTCGGCGAAGAGGCACATGTTTCTTTCGTTTCCCAAAGTAATCGCGGTAATGAGATCGGTGCGCAGGTGGCCGGGCGCGGGGCTCACGGGGTAGCCGAGGGCGGTGAAGACGGCGGAGGCCAATTCTGCCGCCATGACGGCTTGGCGTGTGATGTGGGGCGCCATGAAGAGGCCTTGGAAGTAGGGCCGGTAGCTGCCGGCGTAGGAGCCCATTTCGGCGCCGAGGCCGGGGGCGGTGAGTTCTTGGGCGCAGAGGTCGACGAGGTCGGCGCGGCCGCAAATGTAGCCGCCGGTGGGTGCCATGCCGCCGCCCGCGTTTTTGATGAGGGATCCGGCGCAAATGTCGGCGCCGAGCTCGATGGGTTCTTCGCGCGCGGTGAATTCGCCGTAGCAATTATCGACGAAAATAATGGCCTGCGGGGCTTTGGCGCGGACTGTTTCTATGATTTTCCGTATGTCTTCGGGGAAGAGTGGCGCGCGATCGGCGTATCCGCGGGAGCGCTGGATGAGGACGAGGGTGATGGTGTCATCGACGGTTTCCCGAATGGCATCGAGGTCGTAGGTTTTGTTTCTTAAGGGCGCTTCTTTATAGGAAACGCCGCGATTTTTCAAATTCCAACGGGCGCCTTCGGTGATGCCGATGACGCTTTGCATGGTGTCGTAGGGGGCGCCGACGGCGGAAACGAGTGTGTCGCCGCTGTGCAGGAGCGCCAAAAGCACGGTCGCGAGGGCGTGGGTCCCGGAAACAAAATGCGGCCGCACGAGCGCGGCCTCCGCTTTGAATACGTCCGCCCAGATTTCTTCGAGTTTCTCGCGGCCGGGGTCGTTGTAGCCGTAGCCGTTTGAGGGGGCGAAATGAAAAGCCGAAAGCTCATGCTTCCGGAAGGCGGCGAGAATTTTTTCTGTGTTGTAGAGGGAGATGTCTTTCATTTGGCGGAAGACGGGCTCGAGAAGGGTTTCGGATTCTTTTTTGATTTGTTGTAAGGTTTGATTCATTTTGGCTCCTGTTTTAGCCTTCCTTTGAAGGAAGGTGGCGCGAAGCGCCGGAAGATAGAGTGGCCCCCTTAAAAGGGAGTCGGATTATGAGGCGCGCTCGGCTTAGTAAGTCTTGGCTCCCCTGAAAGGGGAGCTGGCACGAGCGAAGCGAGTGACTGAGGGG
>CAVJQK010000257.1:0-2044 GCA_963651795.1 Erysipelotrichaceae bacterium
GTATAATACCGGGGAAATCGTCGGCGGGTACGATGTCGGCGGTATCGTGGGGCACGGCGTCAATGTCGTCATCGCGAATGTCCGCAATGAAAACGGTATCGAAGCGAACGGGTTTACCACGAAATATCCGTACATTTTCCAGACGGATTACACGACAGGTAATTATCGGTGGGACAATATCAATGATGCGGCGACGACGGATGGGACACGTGTCGTCAAAGTTCGTGCGGGGAATGCCGGCGGTATTGTCGGGAATCTCGAATCGAATCTTTTTGCCGCGCATGATGAAAAAGCGATGAATCAGAGTCTCGCTTATATTCAGGATGCGGAAAATCAGGGGAATGTCACGGCTTCGCTTATTGCGGCGGATACGAGTAAAGGTAATAACACTGTCGATTTTTATGAACATTACATGAGCGGAAATATCGGCGGTATTGTCGGGCGTGCGAAAGACGTGAATATGGACAATATCGTCAATACGGAAGCGGACTTGGAAGGTGCGAAGAACGAAGCGAAAATCAGCGGCGCGAATAATGTCGGAGGGATTGCGGGTTATTTCGGACAGACGATGCAGCAGGCGGCGACCGGCAAAGATTTTCGTATCATTAATGCAAAGAATGACGGCGGCGAAGTCATCGCGACGGGTGGCGTGCACGGTGATTTGACGGACGGAAATAAAGTATTTCTCACGGAAATTATTCGTAGTGATTTTAAGGAAAACACCAATAAGGAAAATTACATTATCGGGAATGCCGGAGGCATTGTCGGATATATGCGCGGGACGCTCACACATGTCGATTCTTCGGCAAACCGAGGCGAAGTCCATTCTCAATCGTATACGGGAACCACGATTCCTTTGACATCGCAGGCGGCGAATGTCGGCGGTATTATCGGGAAATTGGATCGTACCATTCCGCAATCTGTGTATAAATGGGCGGAGAATAATTTCCTTGAGCTCATCAAATACGGCAGTACGAAGGTCACGCCGACGGCAGGTGGAGATAAAGTCGAAGTCACTGCCGGGCCGTCCGGGACGACGGGCGAAGCGGCGGCGACGGTGTCCTCTGTCTATAATACCGGGCATATTTCCGGATATACGGGTGTCGGCGGCATTATCGGTATGGCGTATAACGGCAGTATCACCGATGCATACAATTTGGGAAACATTTTTTCTACTCGTATCGGGGAAAACAGCTCCGAAGCTACGAGTCCTTCCAATATCGGCGGCATCATCGGCGATTCCACGGAAAATTCGACGGCGCGCGTCGCGCTTTACAATGTTTACAATAAAGGAACCATCGGTGATTCTACCTATACGACTTACGGTCGACATGTCGGTGGCATTATCGGGCGCCTTTCCGGACTCGTCGAAAATGCTTATAATACCGGCTACATCTACAACGGCGCCGTAGCCGTGGGTGGTCTCGTCGGATATTGGTATGCCGGCGAAATTCGCGATTCGTACAATTCCGGTCACATCACCGTCGTACCGCAGGTTGAATCGGATGCCAAGTATGAAACGGGTGGGCTCGTCGGCAGTGTGGATCTCTCCGGCGGTAATCAGACGAGCGGTGAGGAAACGACTGTTTTGAGAATTTTGAATTCTTATAATATCGGATCTGTTCGGGTAATTAATAATACAGTCACCGGAACACCGGCTATCGGCGGCATCATCGGGCAGGTATTTGATTGGGGAAAGGCGCTGGGGAAGCCGCTTACCAATACGTTACTTATTAAAAATGTTTATACGTCGCATATGCTGTATACAAATGGGACTTATGACAATGTGAATGGAATTGTGGGACAATACGGCGACGGTGCGAATGGGAGCAGCGGGAGATCGGCATGTCCGACCACCATCACCAATGCCTATATGGTACAGACGGCGGAAACCAATAATTATTTGGCGTACAAGAAACCGGACGGTACGAATAATTATGATTACGTATGGGACGGAGTGGAAGGCAGTCCTTCGCAATATTACGGGGCCACGGCATTTATTGATTATGCCAATCGTCATGACAAATCCAAATATGCCGGTTTC
>CAVJQK010000258.1:0-2011 GCA_963651795.1 Erysipelotrichaceae bacterium
TCGGGGCATAGCGCAGTTTGGTAGCGCACTTGGTTCGGGACCAAGGGGTCGCAGGTTCAAATCCTGCTGCTCCGACCACATGCGGGTGTAGCTCAATGGTAGAGCGCCAGCCTTCCAAGCTGGTTACGAGGGTTCGATTCCCTTCACCCGCTCCAGAAACCACAGCCGTAAGGCTGTTTTTTTGCGCGCATTTTTCGGCCGCCGCCCTTGCAGATTACGTATCTACGTATTATACTTTTTCAAAAAGGAGAGTGATTCCGATGAAACTGGTATATTCTATGATTGTACACGACGACGCCGACGGATTGTGGGGCGAATTCCCGGATTTACCGGGATGCTTCACCATGGGAGACGACTTGGCCGATTTACTGAAAAATGCGGCCGAAGCAATCGCCTGCGATTTGGAAAATCACGTGGAAGATTCCGTCACCATTCCACGCCCGACCGATCCGAAAACCATTTCTCTCACGGATCCCAATACATTTCTGACTCTTGTGGAAGCGGATTTGGATCCGGGAAAATACGGAAAATCCGTCAAAAAAACGCTTTCTGTCCCCGCATGGTTAAATGAACGCGCCCGCGAAGCGCATCTGAATTTCAGCCATGTCCTGCAGGAAGCGTTAATGGAAAAATTAAAAATTATATAAACAGCAAGCAAACGAAAAGAGCCCTTGCGGGCTCTCTTTTTTTGCTTTTTTATTTTCTCTCTTTATCAGTCTCTGTACTGCGGGGGGAGTTCTTTGACTCTGGCGACTCCGGTCGCGATGGCGGCTTTGGCTACGGCTTTGGCGACGGCGGGGACGACTACGGGGTCGAAGACGTTTCTGACGACGTGGTCGGGATCCATGGTTTCGGGATCGACTAGGTCCGCCAGGGCGTAGGCGGCGGCGACTTTCATTTCGTCATTGATTTGACGCGCGCGGACGTCGAGGGCGCCGCGGAAGAGGCCGGGGAATACGCTGGAGTTATTGACTTGGTTCGGCATGTCGCTGCGGCCGGTGCCGAAGATGTAGACGCCGGCTTCGCGCGCGTCTTCGAGCATCATTTCGGGTACGGGGTTTGCCATACCGAAGACGATGTTCTTTTCGGCCATGAGTTTAATGTCTTCGACTTTGAAGAGTCCGGGGCCGGAGCAGCCGACGAGGACGTCCGCGCCGGTGACGGCATCGCGGAAAGTACCGGTCTTGTTTTCCGGATTGACTTTTTCCTGCAAAGCTTTTTGGATGCGATTGAGGTGTCCGTTGTCATGAAGGATGCCGTCGATTTCGACGATGGTCATTTTCGCGGGATCGACGCCGCAGGAGAGGAGGAGGCGCGCGATGGCGCTGCCGGCAGCTCCGGCTCCGTTCACGACGACTTTGACGTCGCCGATGCCTTTACCCATGAGTTTAAGTCCCCCGAGGACGCCCGCGACGGCGGCGATGGCGGTGCCGTGCTGGTCGTCGTGGAAGACGGGGATGCCCATCGTTTCTTTCAGGCGGTCTTCGATGTCGTAGCATTTGGGGGAGGAAATATCTTCGAGATTGATGCCGGCGAAGGATTTTTCCAAAAGCTCGACGCAATGGATGAATTCTTCGGGATCTTTGGTATCGATGACGATCGGAATGGCGTCGACGTTTCCGAAACGTTTATAGAGGGCGCATTTCCCTTCCATGACGGGGAGCGATGCGGCGGGGCCGATGTCGCCGAGGCCGAGGACGCGGGTGCCGTCGGAGATGACGGCGACGACGTTTCCTCTCCAGGTGTATTCGAGCGAGAGGTCTTCGTCTTCTTTAATCGCCAGGCACGGTGCGGCGACGCCGGGTGTGTAGACGACGGCGAGGTCGTGTGCGTTATTGATATCGGAGGTGAGTGTGGTGCCGATGGTCTGGTGCTTGGTGCGTCTGAGTTCCATTGCTTCTTCTTTTAAATCCATTTTTGTGTCCCCTTCCCTTTTTTAATTTTTGATGGCCGGCATGTTTCTGCCGTTGTAAATTTCCGCCATTTCCTGCCGGAGGAGGCGGCGGATGCG
>CAVJQK010000259.1:0-2006 GCA_963651795.1 Erysipelotrichaceae bacterium
GGCTCGGGTAAGACGCTCACGTCTTTCAAGACGGCGCAGCTGGCCTCGCAGTTTCCTTTTATCGATCGTGTCATTTTCGTGGTGGACCGCAAGGATTTGGATTATCAGACGATGCGGGAGTATGACCGTTTCGAAAAGGGGGCGGCGAATTCGAATACGTCGACTGCGATTTTGACGCGCCAGCTATCTAGCTCGCAGGCGCGTATTATCATCACGACGATTCAAAAGCTGTCTCAATTCATTAAGAAGAATCCGGAGCATCCGGTGTACGCCGAGCATGTGGTGATGATTTTCGATGAGTGCCACCGGAGTCAATTCGGGGATATGCACGGGGCGATTGTTTCCAAATTCAAGAAGTATCATATTTTCGGTTTCACGGGGACGCCGATTTTCGCCAAGGATATGGGGCGCGGCGTGAAGCGCAAATTTTTGACGACGGATCAGACGTTCGGGGATAGGCTCCATGTGTATACGATTGTGGATGCGATCAATGATCGAAATGTCCTTCCTTTTCATATCGATTATATTCGGACGATGGATCATGAGCCGGATGTGGAAGATAAGGATGTGTATGATATCGATCGTGAAAAGGCTTTTTGCGCGCCGGAGCGTATCCGCCTTGTGACGAAGTATATTTTGGAGCATTTCAATCAGAAGACGTACCGGGGCGGGCGTTCGTATTGGCACAGTGTGCTCGCGAATGCGGCGGAGGTGGCGGCGAAATCGGAGACGGCGGAAGTGAAGGAGAAGCGTCGTGTTTCCGGTTTCAATGCGATTTTCTGTGTGTCGTCGGTCGCGGCGGCGCGGCTGTATTATCGTGAGTTTCAAAAGCAGATGGCGGAGAATCCGGTTGGGGCGCTTCGGATGGCGACGATTTTCAGCTATGCGGCGAATCAAGAGGAGTCCGAGGATGATTTTTGCCTGGGCGAGGAGAACAGTGAATCGACGGAGCTTTTGCCGGCGACGGATCGGGATTTCCTGGATGAGGCGATTGCCGATTATAATGGTCTTTTCGGGACGAATTATTCGACGGATGCGGCGCGTTTCCAGAATTATTATAAGGATGTATCGCTTCGGATGAAGAATAAGGAGCTGGATTTGCTCTTGGTGGTGAATATGTTCCTGACGGGTTTCGATGCGCCGACTTTGAATACGCTTTGGGTGGATAAGAATTTGCAAAAGCACGGACTGATTCAGGCGTTTTCGCGTACGAATCGTATTTTGAATCGGGTGAAGGCTTTCGGTAATATTATTTGTTTCCGCAATTTGCAAAGGAAGGTGGATGAGGCGCTGGGGCTTTACGGGGATCGTGAGGCGGGCGGCGTCGTGGTGATCCGGAGTTTCAAAGATTATTATGAAGGGTACACGGATGATTCCGGGAAACGGCATCCGGGGTATCGGGATTTGGTTTCGGAGCTTACGGAGAAGTTTCCTTTATCGGAGCCGCAGATTGTGGGGGAGAAGAATCAGGAGGATTTTCTCGCGCTTTTCGGCTCGATTTTGCGCCTTCGGAATTTGCTTTTGTCTTTTGATGAGTTTTCGGAGGAGGAGACGTTTTCGCCGCGGGATTTCCAGGATTATTTGGGGCGGTACCAGGATGTGCATGATGCATGGGTAGTGCGTCGCAAGGCGGAGCGCAAGGAGCCTGAGGATATCACGGGGGATGTGGTCTTTGAGACGGAGCTGGTGCGCAAGCTCAAGGTGGATGTGGATTATATTTTGCTTTTGGTCGCCAAGTATCATGAGTCGAATAAGTCGGATGCCGAGCTTTTGGTGACGATCCGGCGCACGATGGATGCGAGCCCCGAGCTTCGCAGCAAAAAGGATTTGGTTTTCCAATTTATCGAATCGCTCAATCAGAATGAGGATGTGCCGGAGGCGTGGCAGCGGTATATTTTCAAACGCCGCCGCGAGGAGCTGGCCGCGCTCATCGCCGAGGAGAAGCTCAAGGAGGAGGAGACAATCCGCTTTGTGGAAAATTCTTTCCGTGAGGGGGAAATCCGGAC
>CAVJQK010000260.1:0-2005 GCA_963651795.1 Erysipelotrichaceae bacterium
GCCACTCTATCTTCCGGCGCTCCGCGCCACCTTCCTTCAAAGGAAGGCTTTCAAAGGTGTGCGCTCCGCGCACGAATCTTATAAAAAATTCGTCGCCGTAAGGCGACACCTCTTAAAGCTCATAGCCCATAGCTCATACCTCATAGCCACTGCACAAATGTGGCACTACATTATATTTCTCAAAAGGAGCACTATCATCCATGGCCAATTTTTCATTTCTGAAGGACAAGCCCGAGTATCGTCTCTTTGCCGAGGCGGCGATTGAGGCGGAGGCGGTGTATGCGGTGTCGCCGGCGATGTGTGCGGCGGGGTGCCGGCGGGCGTTGGAGCTTTCCGTAAAGTGGGTGTATGCGGCGGATAGCGAGATGAAGCTGCCGTATGCGGATCATTTGCAGGCGCTCATTCATGAGACGAATTTCCGTTTCGCGGTGGATCGGTACACGTGGGGGAAGCTCCCTTTTATCATTAAGCTCGGCAATCTTTCGATGCATAAGGATGTCGTGATTACGAAGAGTGATGCGCTCGTTTCTTTGCAAAATCTGTTTGAATTCATTTTGTGGGTGGATTATTGCTACGGCAAGGATTACCGGGAGCGTTCTTTTTGTGAGTCGGAAATTCCGAAAGCCGTCGATCCCGCTCTTTTGGAGAAGATGCGCGCACAGGAGGCGGAAATTGCCGCGCGCGATCTCACGATTTCTCATCTTCGTGAGGAAATGGATAAGATTGTGGCCGAGCTTGCCGCCGCCAAAGAGGCCAATAAGGCGTCGCGGACGTTTCAAAGTGAGGAGCCGCCGACGGAATTTGAAACGCGCAAGGTCTATATCGATGTGGATTTGAAGCTTTCGGGCTGGCGTTTCGAAGGGCCGGCGGCGAATGTTTCCATTGAGTACGATGTGGATGCGATGGGCGGGAAAATCGGAAAGCACGGCGCGTGCGATTATGTGCTCTGGGGCCGGGACGGGCTTCCGCTTGCGGTGCTGGAGGCGAAGAAGACGTCGCTTTCGGTGAATGACGGGCGCCGGCAGGCGGTGGAGTATGCGGATGCGCTGGAGATGCGTTTCGGCCGCCGTCCGATGATTTTCCTTTCCAATGGGTTTGAGACGAAGTTTTGGGATGAGGCATCGGGCCCGGATCGGGATGTGTTTTCCGTTTTCTCGGCAGAGGATTTGGAGCGGCTCATGCTGCGGCGGGGGAAGGAGAAGGATCTGTCTGCGATCCCCGTTTCCCCTAAAATCACGGATCGGTATTATCAAATCGGGGCGATTCGCGCGGTGTGCGAGAAGATGGGCGAGGGTTTCCGAAAGTTTCTGCTTGTGATGGCGACGGGTACGGGGAAGACGCGTACGGCGGCGTCTCTTTGCGATGTGCTTCTCCGCGGAAATGCGGTGACGAATATTTTATTTCTGGCGGATCGGACGGCTCTCGTGAAGCAGGCGAAGGATGATTTCAAGAATTATTTGCCGAATTTGTCGCTGTGTAATTTGTGCGAGAATAAGGATGATTTCCGTTCGCGTATCGTCTTTTCGACGTATCCGACGATTTTGAATGCGATCGATGAGGCGAGAAACGAGGACGGGGCGCGTCTTTTTTCGCCGGCGCATTTTGATTTGATTATCATCGATGAGAGTCATCGGAGTATTTTCAAGAAATATAAGGATATTTTCCGCTATTTCGATGCGCGCTTGGTGGGGCTGACGGCGACGCCGAAGACCGAGGTCGCGAGAAATACCTATGAATTTTTTGAAATGGAAACGGGCGTCCCGACGTATGCGTATGATTATGAGACGGCGGTCGAAAAGGATCATGTGCTGGTGCCGTTTTACAATTACGAGGTCGCGACGGAGTTTACGGAAAAGGGAATTGTCTACGATACGCTGACGGAGGAGGAGAAGGAGAAGTACGATGAGGATTTCGGCGAGGATGCGCCGGATGAGATTCCGCCGGCCGAACTGAATAAATTTGTCTTCAATGCGCATACGGTGGATTTGGTGCTGCAGGATTTGAT